>CAVHDN010000139.1:0-6110 GCA_963634315.1 Flexilinea sp.
ATGTATTAACAGAGCGCATACGTAACGAACACATCTGCGAAGCAACATACCTCGGCCCAATACCACGGGTGCCAGTCCTCTTGTTCTTCTTCGGGCTGGCTCAGATTTAGTGATGCCATGTATAGGTAATATAGGCCGTAGAGCGAGGCTATTGCTATGGTGGGCCAGGCGAGGGACGATATGCACCATCCGCAGCAGGCGAGGGCGGCGGTTATGGCGGCTGTTTTGTGAATCTTGTATTCGTCCTTGTCGATGTAGTTCGGGGCGCATCCCACGAAGGCTAATGCTCCGCAACCTATGAAGGCGAGACACTGTATGCCTGCGCCCTTGTCGAGTATGGCCATCATCATCAGTGCGGCGGCTTCCACGAGCACCATTGTAAAGATGCCGTTATACCTTGGCGGCAACTGATAGAACGTGTCTGAAACCATGTCGGGGATTCCGTATTTTATTGCCATCGCCGTGAGGAAGCCGAACAACAGGGCGAAGGCGGTTAATGCTACGTATGTCATAGGCTGAATGTTAGTTTGTCGGGGTAGCCGTCCTTATAGTCGTAGGCGGCGATTTCTTCTCTCGTTGTCAGTGCTTCCACGGCGGATTTATGCTTGGCCGTGATATTGTAGCAGTCGGCGGCGTACACTTCCAGTTGGGCGAGGAGTGCTACCGCCGTGTCGCAGGGCAGTGTGATGCTCATGCCGCCGAACCATACGCTATACGTGTCCCTTCCAGCCGTCTTGCACGAGTCTATTGCCACGCGCACTGTTGTTCTCGTTGTCTTGTCGAGCCATGCCGTCATTCCTGCCACGGTGAATGAGTTTACCTCTTCGCTGGTGTCGTAGGCGGCAATCTCTCTCAGCAGCATCTCTTTGGCGAAACTCAGTGCATCTTCTTCGGGGATTTCTGTCTGTGAGGTCTTGGCGAGTTCTTCTATCACGTGGCTTACATCTTCCTGCTTGATGTAGTCGCCGTCACTCATTGCCGCCAGTAGTCCAGCGGTTGTCGGGGTTTCTGTCGTTCGGCTCTCTCCCTCTGCCGTGGTGATGGTGTAGTTCACGTGTGGGCGCAGGCCGTAGCAGTTTGTTCGGCAGACGTAGATTTTTGTTTCTTCTTCCATAGTCGTTTCGTTTTTAATGGAATGGGCTTGACAGGCTAAATACGCATAAGGGGCGCAATTCTCTGCCTATCATGCCCGATTTTGTGATTAATCTTCCGTTTCAGCTCCGATTTCCTTCAGATAGGCGGCTTTCTGCTCGTCTGTCATCATGGAGGTGAAGTTCTTGTAGGCCATTCCCGATGACCATGCCGTGCGGCTCATGTCGGAACTCTTCTTTGCGTTGGGCAGGAAGTCAAGTCCGCAGCTGGTGATGTTCTCCGTTGCCGAGAAGTCCTTGTACGTGTCGGCTCCCTTGCTCTTGATGTCGAGATAGAGCGTGCCGAGGTCGCCAATCTCCACCTTCTTGCTCTGTGCGAGGAGTTCTGTAACGCAGTCAACAAAACCCATCATTACGCCGTGGATTGTTCCGCGCGGGAATCCGAGGTTGTGTTCCGTCATGTGGTCCACGAGTTCCTCAAAGGTTACTGTGCCCATGTGTTTTGCCTTGGCGTACCACTTGCCGAAGGCTTGCGAACCCGAAATCTTGTTCTTGTAGAGCTGATAATACAGCGTGCCGTTTTTTACTTTGGCCATAATTGATAAAATTTAATTAGTTATTTGCTGACAAGTTTAAGGCCGTCAGCTTCGCCTGAACACCCAAACACCCACCCCTAACACCCACCCCTTACCCTCCCAAAGGGAGGGGGAAGGTTAGTCAGAACGTCCAACCTTTATCTGCCCAAGGGGGAGGGAAGAACACTGCTTGTTGTGGGGTGACAACACTGTTGGTTATACCCTGTGAACACTCAGTGTTGTGTTATACCCACCCTGCCCCTCCCAAGGGGGGGGGAAGGACAGTGCTTGTTGTGGGTGGGATTTTATTCGTTTAGGTTGAAGGTCACTTGGCAGCAGGGACGGGCGGTGTGTGCGTTATTCTTGGCACCATTATTGAGCCAGTATCCATCATTATAACCCACCGCGCCAGCGTAGCCGAATCTCACCTGCCAACAATACACACCTCCCTGCTCCGTGCTCGTCTTTGGACACCCGCCTATACTTGACATTACAGAGTACCCCGCTTTGCTTGCGGCGTTGGCGAAGATAGGCGTAACGGCTTCCGTATCGGGATTGAGGTTAGCCTTGTCTGCCGTTGTTCCTTGGCGTTGGAAGTTGTAGATGCGGCCCATCTCTCCACACGCAGGCAGATACCACTGCCCTGCTTTGTAACAATCCGCCACCTTGCTTGCGCTTGGCTCATATAATGCGCATCCCCACGCGGCGGGATAATAGAACTCCATGTAAGTATTAGGTGAACTTGCCGTAGAGTTCTCCGACACGATGTTCACAAGCGCATCACCCAGTTCTGTAAGCGTTGATGGCCATGTTTTGCCGAGATAACCGCTAACAATTTTCTTGGCGTGCTCAACGATAATATCAGTATTGTCTTTGCCGTTGAATTGAGCCAGTGCCGTACCACTCGCCAACACCTTGTAGCCATCCGCTTGTGTAGAGTCAAGATAGTTGGCATCGTTTATCGGCGAAGTACCAGCCGATTTGATGTTGGCAAGGCCGCTAATATCGAACACTGAAACCAAACCTGTGGCCGCAGAAATATCGTTCTGCACAGACGAGAAATCGTCAGAACACAATCCCCACCTGTGTTCATAATAAGCCGCGCCATTACTTGCCGGTATCGTCAAATCACTCCTGCTAACCACTCTAACATCATACCCAGTAAGAGTAGTCCCATCCTCGCCATAGATAGGCAAGCGCATAAACACCAGTCCCACGAAGTCGCGGGTGCTGTCCCACTCTCCGTCAAACGTGCCGTCAGCATAGGCAAAGTCTCCCACGATGGGGATGTGTCGGTAGAAGCCCACTTTCTTCTCTGCCGTCAGTGTTGCGCCTGTTGTGGTCTCGGCAGTCACGCTCATCGTGTGCTTCTGGTCAAGCGAGCCGTCAGAGAGTGCGTCCACGTGGATGATGCCCTGCATGTCGTCCGTCCAATGGGCGTAGGGGTCGGCTGACGATGCTATCGCCCACTTCACCTTTGCTCCGTTCTCGTCCACGGCTATGTTGTTGCCGTTCAGCGGATTTGCCACGAGGCTCAGCTGATAGTCCTTGCCTACCTCCGTCATAAACGTGTCGCCGCTGATGCTGATGGTGTTGATGCCGAGCAGCGTGTACGAGATGTAGAGGGCGTTGGTCTTGCTGTCGATGTTGCCGTAGAGTTTGCCCAACTTGATTTTCTCGTCAATCTTGATGTAGCGGTCGGTCTTCGCGGATTGCAGTGTGATGGCTCCCGTCAAGGTGGCAGGCACAGACGCAAGCCACATCATCATGTCGGCACTGATAATCTCGCTCTCCGCGTCCCACGCAATGTTCTCTATGGTCAGCGTCTTCAATGCAGGTTGCGCCTTATACATGCCTACAACGTGGGTGTGGCAGTCAAGCAGCGTGTTGTTCTTCACCACATACTTTGTCAGGTTCTTGTAGCCCTCAATGGTAAGGGTGCTCAGATAGGGCTGACCCGTGATGTTAACTATCGTGGTAGTCTCGGGCAGTCGCAGGGTCTGCATCGTGTTGCACTCGGGTATTGTCACCTCTGCCAACTTGGTTTGTCGTGCATCCGCCTCACGCAGTCGGGTCAGCGAACTGAAGTCTATGTTGCCGCTTGTCTGCGTGCAGCCCTTCACCGAGAATTTCTCTATGTTCTTGGCCGTCATAGCGAATGCACCGGGGCGGAACGCTGGCATCTCTACGCCTGTGTCGCTGTCCTTGTAGGTCTTGCTTGGCTCTGCTATGAACTCCGTCAGACGCTTGCCGTTGATGGTGATGGTGTTGGCAGGCGTTGTGGAGAGGTCGCCCACGTTGCCGATGCTGCGATAATAGTTGATTCCGCTGATGCTCATACCAGTATCGTTACTCGTGGTAGAGCCGAGTTCCAAGGTGTATTGTTCGCCCGGTGCTACACGGACGTGCGGGTCTACTGCCGTCTGTCCCAACATACCGCAAGGGTAGATGTACTGATGTGGTGTCAGCGTGAAGGCGTATGTGTTAAGGCTCGTTGCACTGTCGGGCAAGTGGAACGCCTGCATAGAGAACGATTCCGTAGCGTCAGCGATACCGAGGTTGCCCTCCTTGCCGTCAGCGAATGGTCCCCACGCGGCATACGAGCACATCAGCACCATGCGCCTTTCCATAAACTGGAGTTCGCACTCCATAAGTCGGCCATTGCTCTGCGTGATAGGTCTTACGCCACGCGCACCCGAACCATACGACACGAAGCCTATCTGTTCGGGGAACTCATAGCGGATACGCGCCGCCTCGTTGAACGCCACTTGGGGAAAATACTGCGAGATGAAGAAGATATACTTCCACAAGCAGCCCCATACCGACACCTTCTGCCCGTCACTTGGGAATCCTGCTATAGCGTCAGTCTCGTTCATCATGGCCTCCATAGCCGTGAAGATTTGCTTGGCCACAGATTGCAACTCCTTGGTGTCCTCATACATTGCTTCCACGAGGTTGAACAGCGTGTTGTGCATACCCTCGTATTTCTCCGTGGTCTGGTCGCCGTCCACGTAAGGATGCGTGCGGTCGATGTAGTATGGCTTGGTGGTTCGTCCGTTGTTGTCAATGGCCATCATCGTGTCCACATCGTCCGTGTGCAGTTCCATCAGATAGACGCTCTTTGTCTCGCCGTCTATCGTCACGTCCTGCGCCTTCGGGTCAATCACGAAGTATGTGTTCTTTGAGCAGTTATCAGTTCCGCAAAGCATGTGGATAATGAGCGTGTAGTAGAGTTGCACCGACTTTGCCTTAAAGTACCAGCCTATGTATTTCTTTGCATGGGCTACTATTGCGCCCTTCAACTCCACGTTCAGCGCCTTGTACTCCGATTGGTTCGCTGAGTTCGTGTAGGTGTCGGCAGTCATCTCGTCCGTGCGCAAGTCTACGGTCTGCCACTTCTTGTTCGTGTCGTCCCACAAGCCTGCGTCCACCCACGTCTTGTTCACGTAGTCGTAACGCTTCAGCAGATAGGCTTCAGATCCGTCCGTACACCAATACTTGTTGAAGGTGTTCTTTGCCTCGTCACTTACTTGGAACTTGTCGAACGTGCCCTTGTAGTACTGAATGCTTGGTGAGTGCAGATAGAGGAAGTTCCACGCGTTTTGCAACGTCTCAATGAGTGCAGCCTTTGGTGTGCCATCATCTTCTGTTGCTCCGCCGTCAAAGTCGATGTTCTGCTGACCGTTATAGAAGAAGCCCTCATCGTCTGCCGAGTATGTGATGTTTTCTGGGCAGTCGGGCATACCCCATGTGAACGGCACTCGCATATCGGTCAGGTCGTAGTTGTTGTCCGAGCCCTCGAACATGGCAAACATCGGGTGCAGTTTCTTCACATAGCCCCAAGTCGGCTTGTCCATCTTGCCTGCTCCCCATGTGCCAGGACCTCTGTATACTGGCGTGTCGGAGTCAAGAGCCTGCGTAAAGAACAGGAACGGCTCTGTGTATTTGCTCACTCTCGCCTTGTCGTAGCCCTCTTGCAGCGAGTTCTTGCCTACGATGGTGCGGTGAAGGTCGTTGTAGATGTTGTTCACGCCGGGCAGGTGGCTCTGCATACTTGAAGCGTAGTTAATCTTCAGCACGCCTTTCTGGAAGTAAGCCACGTCCTCGTTGAGTTGGTACATCTGTCCTCTGTACTTGCCGTTAGCGTCCACCCAACCATCGGGCACCGTCACGCCGTCCTCGCCGTCAATCTCCACGTAAGGATATTCCACGGCAGTTTCCTTCACAGGGAAGTTCTTGCCCAAGCAGCCGCCTTTCAGTGCTACGGTCTTGGTTGCCGTTCCGTCCTCGCCCGTGGTCTCCTTAATCTCTGCTGAGATACTGTCGTGCAGTTCCGAGAGTTTCACGTTTATCGTGTCCTCCACATCGTTGAACTTTGTCTGAATGTTGGAGTAGTAGTAGGTGTTGGCGGTACTTCCCTGTCGCTTGGTGGGCAGTGCTTGAC
>CAVHDN010000140.1:0-6102 GCA_963634315.1 Flexilinea sp.
GCTGTTGGGCTTGTGGCCTATGGCAAGGAAGAAACCGTCGATGGCCACATCGACGCGCTCCTCGTCGGGTTCACCCTTGCGCTTTATGAGGTGTGCACCCTCAACGCCATTTTCTCCGTAGAGACCTATGGTGTTGTGCTCAAACAAAACTTCAATGTTGGGAGTTTGCATCACGCGGTCTTGCATCACTTTCGAAGCCCTGAGGAATGGTTTGCGCACAATCATATATACTTTGCTGGCCAGTCCTGCCAGATAAAGAGCATCCTCGCAGGCAGTGTCACCGCCTCCCACTACGGCTACTGTCTTTTTCCGGTAGAAGAACCCGTCGCATGTGGCACATGCCGACACGCCTTGGCCGTTGTATTTCCTCTCGTCGTCAAGGCCAAGATACTTGGCCGATGCTCCAGTGGCAATGATCAACGTGTCAGCCTCGATGGTGTGCCCGTCGTCGGCGGTCAGCTTGTAGGGTGCTGCCGACAGGTCGGCCTCCACTATCTCACCGTCGCGCATATCTACACCAAACCTCTCGGCCTGTTCCCTTATGTCCATCATCATCTGGTTGCCGTCCACCCCTTCGGGATAGCCGGGGAAGTTTTCCACCGTGGTGGTCTGTGTGAGCTGTCCTCCAGGCTGCATTCCGCAGTACTCCACCGGATTGAGGTTGGCCCGTGCCGCATAGATGGCTGCCGTGTAGCCTGCAGGGCCGCTGCCCACTATGAGGCAACGCACATGTTCAGTTGTGTTTCCCTTTTCCATAACGACTCTATTTTAACAGTTCTTCTATCTTTTCGGCTATGTTCTCCATCTTTTCCGTAGGCTCAAAGCGAGCCACCACCATGCCTAACTTGTTGGTGAGAAACTTGGTGAAGTTCCATTTTATGTCGGCGCTGTCCTTGTAGTTGGGGTCTTCCTTGCTCAGCAACTCGTCAAGGATGGGAGTCAGCGGATGGTTCATGTCCCATCCGGCAAAGCCACGCTGCTCCTTGAGAAACTTGTACAGAGGGTCGGCATCGTCGCCGTTCACCTTTATCTTCTTGAAGCGTGGAAATTCAGTGCCGTAGTTAAGCTTGCAGAACTGGTGGATGGACTCGTCTGTGCCGGGAGCTTGCTGGCCGAATTGGTTGCAGGGGAAGTCTAATATCTCAAAACCTTGGCTGTGGTACTTCTCATACAGCTTTTCCAATTCTTCATACTGTGGGGTGAAGCCGCATTTGGTGGCTGTATTGACAATGAGCAAAACCTCGTTTGCATACTCTTTTAGTGCCACATCCTTGCCTTTTCTGTCCTTAACGGAGAAATCGAAAACCGTTTTCATTTTCTTGTTCGATTTGTGTAATCTATGTGTTTATAATTGTTTTGAATGCAAAATTAGTCATTTTATTCTTTCTTGCCAAGTTTTTATTCGGGCGGGTTCTAAAAAAAGACCCTTGTCGGATTTTATCGGTTTCCGGCTTAGAAACCATCGGTTTCTGCCGTGGAAACCATCGGTTTCCGCCGTGGAAACCATCGGTTTCCTAATTGCGTATGAGAGGAAACCATCGGTTTCCTCCGCAAGAAACCGCAGTTTTGGGACAATAATAGGGGCTTCGAACACATTCTTTTTGCCTTCGTCAGTTGTTCAAGAGACGCAGTATTCCGCACGGATGGTGGTGTTGATAGGGAGGAAAATGAAAGTAGGAAGAAAACCATTTCGTTCTCTTCCTACTCAATTTCCTTCTTACGAAGTATCCCTCTGTTCAAGTCCTACTTGACAAACTTGCAAACTGCAGTCATGCCGCTGGCGCTGAAGGCTTGGGCCACATAGCACCCAGACGGTAGCGATGAGGCGGTGGCTTGGCCGAACCCTCCCGTCATGTTTACTACAATGGAGGTAACCTTTTGGCCGCCGGGTGTGTAGATAGTGACGGTGGCATGGCTGTCTTGCCCATGCAGGAAAAGTTGTCCAGAGGCGTAGTTCATTGCAAACTTGCTGTCAGTGGCGGTTGTCGCTATGTGCTTAATGCCCGATGGCTCCTGATGGGCTATGTATTCGTTGTAGCTCGAATTGATGTTTTTCTGCCCGATGGTGGGGTGGCTAAAGACGTAGATGTCGTTCGCACCGTCGTTGTAGCGTCCCACTGTATGGTAGCCGTCATGGGCAGGATATGAGATGCTGTCTGTCCAACTGAGGTCGGCTGCCGATAGAGCCACGTTGCCGCCGTCGTCGCTAAGCTTAAACGAAGCGTGCAGGTCGCGCTTTGTGTCACGCTTGTCGCACCAAACCACCAAATAGCCGTGTGCGGGAATTACAGTGGCGGCAGTGGTAGAGCCCTTGGTGAGTTGGCTCTTCTTCAGTTTACCGAGGTTGTCAGTGAGGTACATGCCCTCCACATCCTGTGGCTCTGAGGTCGTGTTGTAGAGTTCCACCCAGTCGCCTTTCTTTCCATATTCGCTGACGTATATTTCATTGGCTGCGCTCACCTCGTTTATGCGCACTGGGGTGAAGCCTTGGCTGATGGCATTGTCCATCGGCTCATAGTCAGCAATGAGACTGAAATTGCCTGTAGGCATGGCAATCTCTGCATCGGTGGAGTAGTAGGATGCATCAGCAGACCCCACGGTGGTGTAGAGTGTGGCGTCCCAATAGATGTCGGAGCTTGACGCACCATTGTTGTGAACCTCCACAGCTATCACGTTGGTGCCTTTCTTGAAGAGGCTGGCGCTTAGCGTCATGCTGCCGCTGTCGGGGTTGCCGTTGGCGTAGGTGTCGCTGTAGGAGCTGTAGCCTGTCTGCGACTGGTTGTAGCGGCCGGCCTCCGTGCCGTTTACATAGACTATGAAGCCGTCGTCGGCCTTATATTCCAGTTTGAAGGCATCGCTTGCCGATGGTGCATCCGATAGGTCGATGTTGCGGCGGAAGTAGTAGGTGGGCCGCTTGTTGCTGGCATCGGTGCCGTAGTCGAGAGTGGTCTTGACATCGTCCTTACCGTAGCCAAGCGGACTGCTGCCGCTCTTCCAAGAGTTGCTTGTGCTGTAAGAGACACTGGTCCAGTCGGTGCCATCAAGACTGCCTTGGTCGTAGTAGTTCCACTGTGTACCAGTGGAGAACAAAGTGTTGAGACTATTGTTGGCGTTCTTCCATCCACGGAAGGTGTAGCCGGCAGGAACTTCGGCGCGCAGGGTGACGGGTGCGAAGAGGTGGCCGTTGAAATAGCCGGTGGGCACCTCAAGGCCGTTGATGTAGAGGGTTGCGCCCTGTGCCGAACTGCTTATGGTGGCCGTCTGTGCATTGCTTGCGCTGAGTCCCATTGCCGAATAGTTGCACATGGCGTTGGTGGCCGTCTGCAGACGTTTCGACAGGTTGCTCTTCATGCTGTTGGCGGTGCTGTAGGGACTCTCGTTGTTGAGAGCCATTTGCGGGCCCACTATAGCTGTGAGCGAGTCGATGATGGCCGAGCAGCGCGTAGCCTCAAACACGCTGCCACCCATGAGACAATAAGTGTCGATGAATTGTCGTTTGAACGAGTCGTTCTGCAGCATGTTCTTGAATATGGTAACAAGCTTTATCTCATCGGTGATTCGGTTGACGGAGCAACCATAGAGTTGGTCGAAAGTCCATGTCTGGCGGTTCATGAAGTCGGTGAAGGCGTTGCTGGAGTTCAGTGCTCCGTCGAGGTCGAAGGTCACGAAGCGGAAGCGCCCACCATCACACTTGCGGAAGCCCTTGATGTTGTTTTGCGGCCAGTCGTTGCTTCCGAGATAAAGTTCCATGGCCATGTAGTTGATATACTCGTCAACATCCACAAGGTTCTTTATCTCCTCATAGGTGGCCTCGTCGGTAGCGTTGGCTGAGAGGTTGTACCACGTGTTGAATGCCTCGTCGGTGCCACACTTCTGTATGTAGCCGGAGTCGGGGCTCATCTCAAACTGGTCAATCTCGTCGTCATCCAATCCATAGTTGGAATAGACATAGTGCTTGTTGTTTGGTTCGCGCACGTTGAGCACACCGATGTATTTGCCGTTGATGAACTCGTGTACGGGCTGGTAGCACTGTCCGTCAATGTCAATGCCCGAGGTCTGTATGATGGTCTGCAGGGCAGCATCTTTTATGCGGCAGTTGGTGTCGTTGCCACCGTTGCGTATTTGCAGTGTACGGTTGCGCAGGTAAGGCTTTGCCGTGAAGAAGGGGTAGTCAAGGTTCTTGTTGCCGCCAAACTCCTTGTCACCCTTGAGTTTGAAAGAGTGTGGCGAGAAAGCTCGGCTCCATCCGCCGCACATCTCAAGGTTCACGTCTTGGTTGAGTCCCATCTCGCCTTCAGCAGTAATCCATGAGAAGTTCACGGGTCGCTCCCAGTCCATGTTCCAGTTGCAGGCCGTCCGTTGTCCGTTGCCAGGCCGTCCGTTGACACCACGCACACAAACGCCAATGCTGTCGTCGTAGAGGAAGTCGGGGTCGGCCACCACGCTGACAATGGGTAGTGCGTAGTCCTTATCCTTATATATATATGAACGTGTGGTGACGGTGCTGGCCAGCATGCCGCTTTGGAAGAGACGGAAACGATAGACGGACGTCTGACTGATGTCGAAGAGACCAGTCTCCGAAGTGGCACCGTTGGTCAGTGTTGGCAGAGTGCCGTCGGTGGTATAGCGCAAAGTGGCTCCGTTGGGGATGGTCACATGTGCTTGGAACGCAGAGGTGAACAGACGCGAGTCGGCATCTACCGTCGGCGCGTCGAGTTGGTTGGTGGCAAAGTCAGCCGTGGCATTGCTTGCCGCTGGGGTTGGAGTAGAGGTCAGTGCCCAAGTGTCGCCTCCATCGGTGGTACGCGCATAGCTCACACGTTCCATCGCTTCAGGATAGGTGGCTTCGGCAATGATGCTGCCACTGGCATCGCTTATGTAGAGACTTCCTCCATCGACATCGAGCTTGAATGTAGCTTGGTTGCCATTGAGGGCGTTGCTGTCAAACCAAACGGTCTTGAAGCCGTGGGCAGGAATGGCCCCGATGGTGGCGGGCGCGTTCCACTGCGTCAGGTCGGAGCTGTTGTCGCTGAGATATAGTCCCGACAGCTCTACGGCCTTGTCAGTCGGGTTGTAGAGCTCCACCCATCCGTCGAAGTTGAATGCAGGTGATATGAATTGGTCAACGTTGGCGGCCATTATCTCATTGATGATGATGGAACCAGCTTTGGCAGTGTTGCGCTCCACGCTGATGGTTATGGAGGCGCTTGTGCCTGAGCCGTCGGTGGCAGAGGCTGTGATGGTAGTCGTACCCTCAGCCAACGCGGTCACTGTGCCGTTCCCATCGACCGTGGCCACACTGCCGTTGCTCGATTTCCACTCCACTTTCTGTATAGTGGCATCGGCGGGTGTGATGGCAACATTCAACTGTCTGGTCTCACCCACAACAAGTGTGGCATCGGTGTTGGAAATTGTAATTTGGGTGATGGGGATTACCTCTCCATAATATTCAAGTTTGAAATCGTCAAACAGACACCAGTTGTTGGCCGTGTAGGTTTCGTTTTTCAGTCCTATGCTGATGTCACCGCCTTCGTGGTCAAACTCCATCTTGTTTAGGTAAGCACCCTGTGAAAAAGCCTCGGTGCCGCTTTCCATGGTGTTGGGGAACCACACTTTCGGCGTGACCCATGACGGAGACCATGTACCAGTGGAGAAGCTTTCCGACGACGACCAACTATAGATGCTCGCAAGCGCCTGCTCGTGACTACCGGCATACATGTAGCCAGTGATGGTCTCCGAGCCGTTAACGTAAGCTCTATAGCCAGCATCGTTGTCCTGAGTGCGGAAGAAGGCGCTCACGCTCAAGCGGTAGCGGCCTTGGGGAAGGGCGCTTACTGTCTGGTGGATGTTGAATGTGCCTTGCCAGAACTCCATGGCGTCGCAGGCCGCACCGCGTCCACCGGCCGACGCCTCATAGGTCCATCCGTTGGTGGAACTGCCAGAAAAGCTGGGGTTAGAGATGCTTGTCTCAGTGATGTCTATCCACTGTTTGTCAGCGTGTACAGGGATGGCTGTTGAAAACGATGTGACCGCTACTGTGGCGGTTACCAATAAAAAATGTTTCATTCGGTTTTTAGTCGTTGTAAGTTAGCGCCGCAAAAT
>CAVHDN010000141.1:0-6083 GCA_963634315.1 Flexilinea sp.
AGAGGCAATAGACAGCCGCCGCCAAAACTTCCACCAAGACTTGGACGTGAGGGGAATGCGCGGCGACGAAGCCCTCAATGCCGTGACTTATTTCATCGACGATGCCATACTTGTGGGTATGCCGCGTGTGCGCATACTCCACGGCACGGGCACAGGCATACTGCGCCAACTCATTCGCCAATACCTTGCCACCGTACCCAACGTCACGGCCTACAGAGACGAACATGTGCAATTCGGCGGTGCTGGCATAACAGTGGTCGATTTGGAGTGACGAAGGATTAAGGTGCGGCTCATCAGTCACCACCCATCCACGGGGAAAGCGTTTCGTAAAGGTTTACGTAGTGAATATGCCAACATTTAAGTAGTAGGCATTGAAAAAGCGATTAACTTTGCAAACAGTAAATCGGCCAACGGGACATTGGGGCAAAGACTGATGGCTACTGGCGACAGAAACAGCAATAAGCAAAGAGCTAAAAACCAACAACAGAAAACAACAAACAAATACCATAAATCATTTAAGCAATGAAACCACTTAACAAACATTTTGCGCCCAAGAGCGTAATGCCTGAAAAGGTGATTCAGTTTGGCGAGGGAAACTTCCTCCGCGCGTTCGTAGATTGGATAATCTGGAAGATGGACCAGCGTACCGACTTCAACGGTTCGGTAGTGATAGTACAGCCATTGGCCAACGGCATGGTTGACTGGCTCAATGGTCAGGACTGCCTGTACCACGTCAATCTGCAGGGCCGCGAGAACGGCAAGCCCGTCAACACTCTCGAGCGCATCGATGTGGTGAGCCGCGCACTCAACCCCTACAGCCAGAATGCTGCATTCATGGCACTGGCCGACCAGCCGGAAATACGCTTCGTCATATCCAACACCACCGAGGCTGGCATAGCCTTCGACCCCGCATGCAAGCTTGACGACGCTCCCGCATCATCCTATCCCGGCAAACTCGTGCAACTGCTCTACCGCCGCTGGCAGACATTCAACGGTGACCCAACCAAGGGACTCATCATCTTCCCTTGCGAACTTATATTCCTCAACGGCCATGTGCTGAAGGACTGCATCAACAAGTACATTGAACTGTGGCAACTGCCTAAGGAGTTCAAGCAGTGGTTCGACGAGAGCTGCGGTGTTTATGCCACACTCGTTGACCGCATCGTGCCTGGCTTCCCACGCAAGGAGATAGCACAGATACAAGAGAAGATAAGCTACCGCGACAACCTCGTGGTACAGGCCGAGAACTTCCACCTCTGGGTGATAGAGGCTCCCAAGGAAGTGGCCAAGGAGTTCCCCGCCGACAAGGCTGGACTGAACGTGCTGTTCGTTCCGTCGGAGGAGCCTTACCACAAGCGTAAGGTCACTCTGCTCAATGGCCCGCACACAGTGCTCTCGCCCGTGGCTTTCCTCAGCGGCGTAAACATCGTGCGCGACGCTTGCAACCATGAGGTGATAGGCAAGTACATACACAAGGTGCAGTTTGAGGAACTGATGCAGACCCTCGACCTCCCGATGGACGAACTGGAGAAGTTTGCAAAGGACGTGCTGGAGCGCTTCGACAATCCTTATGTTGACCATCAGGTGACGAGCATCATGCTCAACTCCTTCCCGAAGTTCTGCGCACGCGACCTGCCAGGCGTGAAGACCTACCTCGAGCGCAAGGGCGAGCTGCCTAAGGGTCTTGTGTTCGGTCTTGCTGCCATCATCACCTACTACAAGGGTGGCAAGCGTGCCGACGGTACTGACATCGTGCCCAACGACGCTCCCGAGATTATGGACCTGCTCAAGACACTGTGGGCTACTGCCGACACACAGAAGGTGGCCGACGGTGTGCTTGGCGCCACATCCATTTGGGGCGAGGACCTCAACGCCATCAGCGGCTTGAACGCTTTGGTTAAGCAGTACCTCGACCTGATACAGGACAAGGGCATGCTTGAGGCTGTCAAGACAATACTCTAAAGACAGATACGCACTTTAACCACATTAAACGATAATCAAGGGGGGATGCACACAGTCATCGTAGGCGATGCAGTGTGTTTCCCCCTCTTTTAGTTTTACAATGGCACAGGTCTTTACCATTGGGAAGATGATACGAAATTGTGCAATGCCCATGACAACGGAACAGACAAACCTACTTCTTGCAGAGTATGCCGACAGATACGAGACCGCCAACTTCATCACGGGCGACCCAAGTTGGTTCATGCACCAAGTGGAGGGCAGAGCCAACCAGGAGACCATGGCCTTCATCGCCTCTTGCCTTAGCTATGGAAGCCGCAAACAGTTCTTTCCCAAGATACAATACATGCTCGACCGCTCTGGCGGCAAGGTCTATGACTGGGTGGCGAGTGGCGCATTCGCCAACGACATGCCCGACGACAACACATGCTTCTATCGTCTCTACACCCGCCACGCCATGCGCGTATTTCTTTCAGCCTTGCGCGACATGCTCTGCCAATACGGGTCCATTGGGCAATATGTCGCCGCCAATGCCCACGACGGTCTGTCGGCGGTGACGACCATCTGCGCTTTCTTCCACGCAAGGGGAGTGGAGGGCATAGTGCCAAAGGACGCATCGTCGGCCTGCAAGCGAGTTTGCATGTTCCTAAGATGGATGGTGCGCGACGGCTCACCAGTGGACTTAGGACTATGGAGCGGCATCGTGGACAAGCGCACTCTGATAATGCCGATGGACACCCACGTAGTACAGGAAGCCGTGCGCCTTGGTCTGCTTTTTGGCAAAGGCGCGTCGATGGCTGCGGCACGCAGGCTTACGGCACGCATGGCCGAAGTGTTTCCCGACGACCCGCTGAAAGGCGATTTCGCCCTTTTCGGCTACGGCGTGAACAACGGCTAATCCCTTTCCTTTCGTTTGCAAAGGTTTGCATAAGAAAAGGACTGGCTTGCTGTATTGCTTGTCTATATTTGACATATCTTTGCATAAGACAAGCAATACAACTACAAATCTAAAGGATAGAACAAACAAGATATGGAGAGAACATGGAGATGGTTTGGCAAGAACGACAAGATAACGCTTGCCATGCTGAAAGAGATTGGTGTGCAAGGCATTGTCACCGCCCTGCACGATGTGCCCAACGGTGAAGTGTGGACCAGAGAGCAAATTGCCGACTTGCGCAAGTACATAGAGAGCTACGGCATGCGTTGGTCTGTGGTGGAGAGTCTGCCGGTGTGTGAAAGCATCAAGTATGCAGGCCACGACCGCGACCACCTCATAGCCAACTACTGCGAGAGCCTGCGCAACCTTGCGGCCGAGGGCATACACACCATTTGCTACAACTTCATGCCTGTGCTCGACTGGGCGCGCACTGACCTTAGCCACCCCAACCCTAACGGCACTACCAACTTGTATTTCTCACATGCTGAATTTGCCTATTTCGACATCCACATCCTCAAGCGCGAAGGTGCCGAGAAGGACTGGCCAGAGAATGTTCTTGCCGAGGTGGAGAAGTTGAAGGCCACCATGACACCCGAGGACGACCACAAGCTTGTGGATAACATTATAGTAAAGACACAGGGGTTCGTGAGCGGCAACATCAAGGAAGACGACGAGCACCCCGTGGAACTGTTCCGTCAGTTGCTCGACCTATACAAGGGCATAAGCAAGGAGCAGCTGCGCGAGAACATGCGCTACTTCCTTGAAGCTATCATGCCAGTGTGCGACGAGTGCGACATGCGCATGTGCGTACACCCCGACGACCCACCATTCCCCATACTTGGACTGCCGCGCATAGTGACCTGCGACGAAGACATCAACTGGTTCCTCTCTGCTGTTGACAACCCATACAACGGACTGACGTTCTGCGCCGGCTCGCTCTCTGCCGGAGCACACAACAATGTGGTCGAACTGGCCCGCAAGTATGCCTCACGCACATGGTTCGTGCATCTGCGCTCATGCCACGTGTTCCCCAACGGCGACTTCACCGAGGCTTCACACCTTGGCGGACGTGCCGACCTAATAGAGCTTGCGCGCGTCTTTGAGAAGACCAATCCCGAGCTGCCCATGCGCGTTGACCACGGCATGACAATGTTGGGTGATGGAGAGCGTGGCTACAACGCTGGCTATTCGTTCCTTGGTCGTATGTTCGCCATGGGACAGGTGCAGGGCATCTTGGCCACCGTTGACCGCGAGTTAGGCATAGAATACAAGCAACCGGGATTTTTTGAATAACTAAAAGGATAAGAAAATCATGCAAAATCTATTTGACATAAACGATTACGTAGTAGTAATCACTGGCGGCACAGGCGTACTGGGACGCGCCATCGCCAAGTATTTGGCTCTGAACGGAGCACAAGTGATAATCCTCGGACGCAAGGAGGAGGTGGGCAACGCCATTGTTGACGACATCAAAAAGGCCGGCGGCACGTGTGAGTTCATGAAGACCAACGTGATGGACAAGGCCGTTGTGGAGCAGAACTGCGCTGACATACTCGCTAAATACGGACACATAGACACTCTGCTGAACGCAGCCGGTGGCAACATGCCGGGTGCCACGATAGCCCCCGACAAGACTTTCTTCGACTTGGACCCCGCACAGTTTCAGACTGTCCTTTCGCTCAACCTCACTGGTACGGTCATACCCACACAGGTGTTTCTCAAGCCGATGGTGAAGCAGGGCAAAGGCTCCATCATAAACTTCTCGTCGATGGCCGCCTTCCGGCCGATGACGCGTGTGTGCGGATATGCTGCGGCAAAGGCTGGCATAAGCAATTTCACAGCCTACATGGCCATCGAGTGCGCCAAGAAGTTTGGCGAGGGCATTAGGGTGAACGCCATTGCCCCGGGCTTCTTTATAACCGAACAGAACCGCGCATTGCTTACCAACCCTGACGGCTCGTTCACCCAGCGTGGACAAGACGTCATACGCCAGACACCATTCGGTCGTATGGGCGACCCTGAGGAGCTGTGCGGCACCATACACTACCTTATGAGCGATGCCGCCAAGTTTGTCACGGGCACAGTGGCCGTCGTGGATGGCGGTTTCAACGCTTTTGCTATGTAAATCTACTGAACATTGATGATTATATCCCGAGGGGGAACAGACCACAGCGAGTCTGTTTCCCCTCTATTCGTTTATTGCATACGCGTTTCACGCAAGACTATTGTAGAACTTCTCATACATGCGCGCCACCTTAATATGGTCGTGGTGACGGCGTATGTACTCCATGCTCTGCCACTTGAGCATCGACATTCGTTCCGGCTGGGCCAACAGCCGCTCCAAGGCATTGACCACACTGCCATAGTCCGGCTGCACGTTCACTATCGGACGCAGTTCGCTCTCGTTTATTATCTGATAGTTCTCCTCCTCGCCTCCGCCTATACAGACTATGCCGCGCGACATAGCTTCAAGCGAGTTCATCGACGGAGTGTAACTGTACAGTTGGTCGAGTATGGCGTCGCTGCCGTCCATCATCTTCACATATTGCGCAAACGGCACCGACTCCGCCACACGCAGTTCCATTTGGTGGGTATGGCGTTTGAGCACATCCTTAGCGGCACAGAGCATTATGTCCGTGCCTTTATATTCGCTCCGTTCCTTGTTTATGCCAATGAACAGCCGCAGCTTGTCGGCGCAGGGCGGAACGGCAGCCACAGGCGCAGCCTTGATGGGGAATGGGATGAACGTGGTCTTTTGCGGAAAAGCATCTTTATAGCACACCAGATACTCATACAGTCCGGCCACTATGCCGTCGCAGTCGTTGGCTATGAGCTGGTTGAGCCGTCCCTTGGGCGTACCAAGCCAGTCGCGCCGCTCCTTCATAGCGTCGCGGTTGGTGCGCAAGGTGTCGCCAATGTTGAAGTCGCTATAGCGCAGTGGTTTCTTCTCCACACAAGTGTTCACCCAATACCAGTCCATGCCGAAGGCCCCGAGCACCATCTTGCCGTTGTTGCGCCTCAGATAGCGATAGATGGGTAGTATGCGCTCCGCCTTTAGTTCGAGGAACATGGGGTTGATGAGCTGCACCACATCATAGCCGCACAACCTTGGCAGCAGAGCCAAAGTCTTCAACAAGAACTTTGCGCCACCCAACTTACCCGGTTGGCGCACGAGGGAGTAGTCGCG
>CAVHDN010000142.1:0-6074 GCA_963634315.1 Flexilinea sp.
TAGAGCACGACCTTGCCAAGGTCGGGGTCGCGGGTTCGAGTCCCGTTTTCCGCTCTTTATTATTTCTTTTTCTCAAGAAAAACAACACTAATGAATTTGTATTTAAGATATTTCGATAAGGAGACTTTGGTTACAAACGTTGACGATGCTATCACCTTTTTGGCAGGCATCGACGAGATAGGCATGAACCCTATTCTTGAAGCTGACATACGTGAATATGCCGCAAGCAATGTCTATTATCCCAAACGCTATAAGATTCGCCCAAGAATTTATTTCATCATAATAAAGACCGAAGCCCCCACCATGTTGGACTTCAAGGAGAAGCGTGCAGTGCACACCAATGCCAACAACGAAAGGGGAAAGAACGTCTCGCCGGTAGTGGCTCAACTCAACGAGGGACAACCGGGCTGGTATGAAGGCTCCATCGACTTCAAGCGTGTGCTGATGGTACCGGGCACGGGCAAGTTCCAATATCGCGACACTCACTTTGTGGCTCGCTGTAAGGCCGTTTCTGGCATAGACTGCTATAACCGTATTGTTGACCACCTGAGACAGAGGGTTGACGACCGCAGCCAGTTCCCGTCGGCAAAGGGAAAGAACTTCCATTTCAAGTTCCTCGGCCTGTGCAAATAGTGGCCGGTAGGTATCGTCAAGTAGCGCTTATGCTTGTGTGCCCCTCTCATTTAACAACAAGATGAAGACTAAGCATAAGCCCAAAGGCACAACAAAAATTTTTGTAGAACAATATCCATCATATACGCCATGAACAAAGTAATGCTAATAGGAAATGTAGGCAAGGAACCGGAAGTACGCTATGTTGACAAAGGAATGGCTGTGGCGCGGTTGTCGTTGGCCACGACCGAGCGTGGATACACTCTTGCAAATGGGACGCAAGTGCCCGACCGCACCGATTGGCACTATGTTGTGTTGTGGCGCAAGTTGGCGGAGATTGTCGAGAAATATGTGCACAAGGGCGACAAGCTCTACATAGAGGGCCGGATACGCTACACCTCGTTCAACGACAAGCAAGGGGTGAAGCACAACATGACTGAGATTTGGGCGGAAAACATGGAAATGCTAACGCCAAAGTCACAATCGGCAATCATGCCAAAGTCTGACGATGCAAAGCAAAGCGCGTCTTCGGCCATGCCGCAAACGCAAGCCAACGAAGCTGAAGACGCCCCATTCTAAAAAAAACTTAGCAAAAGTTGTCACCAATAGATTTACATAATATCTTTGCAGAGGTGCACTTCATGGCTCCGTCCATCGGAGTCGCCATCAGTGGCATACTCGCCTGTCTGCTACTACTTGTCTCAGGATTTGCCTCCGGCTCCGAAATAGCCATCTTCTCTCTGTCGCCAAGCGACATCAACGAACTTGACGAGGAGAAGACGGAGCGCGACAAACAGATAAAAAGCCTTAGGGATGACTCCGAAAGGACGTTGGCCACCATTCTCATAACAAACAATTTGGTCAACGTAACCATAATAATGTTGTGCAACTACTTCTTTGAGCACACCATAGACTTTGGCGATGCCTATTGGCTGAGGTTCGTTTGTCTGACGGTGTTGCTCACCTTCCTGTTGCTCTTGTTCGGAGAGATAATGCCAAAGCTCTATTGCTCGCAACGCCAACTGCAGTTTTGCCGCAAGGCTGTCGGTGCCATATTCTTCTTCCGCAAACTCTTCTATCTCTTAAGTTCCGTATTGCTGCGCACAGGCGTGCTTGCCGAGAAGGTGGTGCGCAAGGAGAACCATGTGCTAAGTGCCGACGACTTGGAGCAGGCTCTTGAGCTCACCGACAAGGAGGAGATAAAGGAAGAGCAGAACATGCTCAAGGGCATTGTACACTTTGGCGACGAGACTGTGAAGGAGATTATGACAAGTCGCCAGGACGTGGTGGACATAGACTTCAATTCACCGTTTTCTGACGTCATAAAGTGCATTGTAGAGAACAAATACTCCAGAATGCCAGTGTGCCAGAACACTATGGACAACATTCGCGGCATACTCTACATAAAAGACTTGCTGCCGCACCTCGGCAAACCATCAAGCTTCCGTTGGCAGTCCATCATACGTCCGCCTTATTTCGTGCCGGAGACAAAGAAGATTGACGACCTGCTGCGCGAGTTCCAACAGAACAAGGTGCACATTGCCATCGTGGTTGACGAGTTTGGCGGCACGAGCGGCATCGTTACCCTTGAGGACATCCTTGAAGAGATTGTTGGAGAAATCAACGATGAGTATGACGATGACGTGAAGAACTATGCGCGCATAAACGACAATACATACATATTCGAGGGTAAGACGCTCATAAGCGACTTCTGCAAGATTGTTGATGCTGATCCAGACCTCTTCGACACGATAGAGGGCGATGCCGACACGCTGGCTGGACTCATACTTGAGATAAAGGGCGACTTCCCCAAACTGCACGAGAAGATAGCTTTTGCCAATTTCACCTTTGAGATTTTGAATATGGACGAGAGACGCATATCCAAGATAAAAGTGACAATGGACGGACAGAAACTCGGACAGGAAAAGACAGAGCCCAATAATCAATAATGGTGAATTTTTTAGAAGACTTTGAGGGCTTGGACTAATGGTTCAAGCCAAAGGCTGACCAGCTATAGGAGCGTTGTGAGTTCCTCTGACTATAATAGCAGTCACTATGCAACGAAAAAAGCCATTAGACTTGCATCCAATGGCTTTCCCTTTCTGTTTTAATGTCGTAACTGATTACTCAGCAACTGCGCTGTCAGCAGGAGCCTCAACTGCGCTGTCAGCAGCAACAGTGTCAGCAGCAAGAGTGTCAACGCTGTCGATAGCAGCTACAGAATCAGAATCTACAGGAGCAGCCTGATTTGTTTTGTTGCCACAAGATGCGAACGAAATAGCTGCAACAGCTACGAACATAAACACTAACTTTTTCATCTTCTTTGCTTTTTAAATCTGTAAAACAATCATTTGTTTATTAAAACGCTGCAAAGGTAAGCGTTTTTTCAATACGTTGTTCTCTTTTTAGTGATTTTTTTAGGTCTTGTAGTGTAACTTTTTTGCAACTGTCTGTAAAACAAATGCTTGCAGACTGTTAAAAGTTTAGGGAAATGCTGGATGCTTGGTATATGGAGTGTGTCTCATGGCTATAGTAAACAAAAAAAGTGTATCTTTGCATTCGCTTTTATATACTCTATATACATACAAGCTATACATTATATATATGATAGATACATCTGCCTTTCAAGGCAAGAAAGCGGCATATTTCACTCTTGGATGTAAACTGAATTTCTCGGAAACGTCAACGTTCGGGAAAATGCTCAGCGACATGGGAGTGGTCACGGCTGGCAAGGATGAGCCTGCCGACCTATGCCTCATAAACACTTGTTCGGTTACGGAGGTGGCCGACCACAAGTGCCGTCAGGCCATTCACCGTCTGGTGCGCAACAATCCCGGCGCCTTCGTTGTGGTCACGGGGTGCTATGCGCAGCTTGAGCCGGAGGCTCTAAGCAAGATAGAAGGCGTTGACCTCGTGCTTGGGTCGAACGAGAAAGCCAATCTCGTGCAGTTCCTTTCCGAGAAGTGGAGTGGGGCTGCGAGTGACGGTGCCCACCATCTCCATCAACACTTCTCCGTTAAGACAAAAGACATACGTACGTTTGCACCGAGTTGTTCGCGAGGCAACCGCACGCGCTATTTTCTGAAAGTGCAAGACGGGTGCGACTATTTCTGTACCTATTGCACCATTCCCTACGCCCGTGGTTTCAGTCGTAACCCATCCATAGCGTCGCTTGTGGCTCAGGCAGAGCAGGTAGCGAAGGAAGGCGGCAAGGAGATAGTGCTTACGGGAGTGAACATTGGCGACTTCGGCAAGACCACAGGCGAGAGCTTCATCGACCTTGTGCGTGCCTTGGACGAGGTGAAGGGCATAAGCCGGTTCCGCATAAGTAGCATTGAGCCGGACTTGCTCACCGACGAACTTGTGGACTATTGTGCCAAGAGCCGTGCCTTCATGCCCCACTTCCACATACCGCTTCAAAGTGGCAGTGACGACGTGTTGCGGCTGATGCACCGCCACTACGATGCGGCACTGTTTGTCCACAAGATACATTTGATAAAGCAGCGCATGCCCGACGCCTTCATTGGTGTGGATGTCATGGTGGGCTGCCGCGGTGAGCGTCCCGAGTGTTTTGAGGAGACCTACTCGTTTCTTGACGGGCTTGATGTCACCCAACTGCATGTGTTCCCCTATTCGGAACGTCCCGGCACTGCGGCGCTCAAGATTCCATACGTCGTTGACGGCAAGACACAAAAGCAACGCAGCAACCGACTGTTGAAGTTGTCGGAGCAGAAGGTGCAGGCTTTCTATGCTGCCCATGTGGGAGAACAAGCGGAGGTGCTTTTTGAGAAAGCCCCGCGCGGAAAGGCCATGCATGGCTTCACACGCAACTACATACGGGTGGAACTGCCTCCCACAGAGGCTCGCGAGGACTATGACAACCAACTGCTGCAGGTGCGCCTCGGCGGCTTCAACCACGACAAGACAGCATTGAAGGGCGAGCTGTGTATAATATAAGGTAGAACATTATGGACAAGATAGCAATAGTGATACTCAATTGGAACGGAGCGTCGATGATGCGCCGTTACCTTCCTTCCGTTCTTCAGCACTCGCGCGGTGAGGCGGTGGTGTATGTCGCCGACAATGCCTCTACCGACGACTCGGTGGATATGCTCCGCACGGAGTTTCCCGACTGTCGCATCATTCAGCTTGAAAAGAACTGGGGCTTTGCCGATGGCTACAACAAGGCTCTGGCAGAGGTGGAAGCCGAATACTATGTGCTGCTCAATTCGGATGTGGAGGTGACCAGCCATTGGCTCACACCCCTTGTGGGGTTCATGGGCGGTCATCCCGAGGTGGCTGTGTGCCAACCCAAGTTGCTGTCCGTTGCCGACCGTGACAGTTTTGAGTATGCCGGTGCTTGTGGCGGTCTCCTCGACCGCTACGGCTATCCCTTCTGTCGCGGACGCATATTCGGCACCGTGGAGAAAGACCAAGGCCAGTATGACTCCCGACAGGAAATACTATGGGCAACGGGTGCCGCACTGATGATACGCGCCGCCGACTACAAGGCAGTGGGTGGACTTGACGGTCGCTTCTTCGCCCATAATGAAGAGATAGACATGTGCTGGCGGTTGCGCATAAGAGGGCGTGGCGTGTGGTGCGTGCCGGAGAGTCGCGTCTATCATGTTGGCGGGGGCACTCTTCCCAAGAGCAATCCCATGAAGACATTCCTTAACTTCCGCAACAACCTCACCATGCTCTACAAATGTCTGCCCGACAAAGAGCTGGCCCATGTCATGCGTGTGCGCCGATGGCTCGACTACGTGGCGGCGTTGGAGATGCTCCTGTTGCAAGGAAATGTGGGCGACTTCAAGGCAGTGCTGCGTGCCCGTAGGGCTTTTGGTAAATGGAAGCATGACTTTGACAAGGACCGACAGGACATACAGGCGAGCCGCAAGGACGGCAATAAACCCCTGCGCAGTCCATTCTCCATACTTTGGCAATACTATGCAAAAGGCAAGCACGTCTATTCTGAGCTGCCATAGACGCTCGGAATAGGCGTGCCTGCCTTTATGACTATTAGGACAGAGCCTAATATCTTATGTCCACATCGCTCTCCAATTGTTTCTTCCATTCCTTGAGGTAGCTGAACCATTCCTTTGCGGAGTGGTAGCCGAAGGTCTCGTTGTCGGAAGCGAAGGTTATGTTGTAGTGCAACTGCGTGTCGGCATTGCCCACCACAAACGCATAGTTGTCTGTGTCGGCAGGCATTTCCTTTATTATATAACGTTCCGGCACATGTATGGCCAAGCCCACCGTCTCAGGCTTATGGCCGGCCGAGTCCTTCAAGGCCACAGGCCAGTCGGTGCCCCAGCATCCGCGCAGACCGTGCTTGTCGCTAAACTCCTCAGAGTTCTTCACGTTGATTACACCTGTCGAAAACTTATAGTCGGTGGCTGGTTTGTTGAACCTCACGTCAACGAAGCAGTCGCGCCGTCCGGCATATACGGTATATCTCG
>CAVHDN010000143.1:0-6047 GCA_963634315.1 Flexilinea sp.
GCAATGAAAGCTTGCTTTCAAATTGCCGAGTGCAGCTTATCTTATGCAAAGATAATGCAAAATAGGCGAACGAACCGACTTTATACTATATTTTTCGAAAGTTGGCCAAGGTGATAGAAAGACAAGGGGCTGCGCCAATGATTGACACAGCCCCAATATTTATTTAGGTGGGTTCTATAAATTTCCACCCTAAGTTTTAGTCCTCCTCGTCAAAGTCCCAAATGCCGTCGTGGTTCTTGGAGTTGATAGTGTGAGTGCCGTCATTTTGGCCACCATAGCTGAATGAGTCGTTCAAACCATTAGACGTAAACGTGCCACCGGCTGACGCTTCCATGATGTGTGCTTCGCTCTCCAACTCTACTATGTGGGTTATGGGCTGAATATATGCTGTCTTTTTCATCGCTTTATGTGTTTTGTTAGTTTATATTCTTTTTAGGACAAGCAGGTGCTCAAATGCCATTCGGTTTCAAGCACCCGCCCATATCACTGTGTTACTTCACGACAACCTTCTTGCCGTTTACAACATACAAGCCTTTCTGGAGACCGTTGAGAGAAGTAGCGTTCTTCTTCACAAGCTGGCCTGCGAGGTTATATACGTTGACTGCCTGGCTGCTTACAACTGCCGGAGCGGCAATGGCTGTGGTCTCGCCATAGTCGTCGAATGCCACGTTAAACTTAGCTTCATAAGCAGAGCTGCTCTTGAGGCGGAAGATGGCGCGGAAGCCCTTCACTGTCTCGCCGCCCTGTGCACGATAGAGTTTGTTGTCGTCGCTGAGGAAGAAGTCTTGGTCGGTCACCTTCAGTTCGTCATTGTTGTAAGAGCCTTCAAAGCTAACGAGTGCGTCGTCAACAGTCAAGGCTGCGGTGGGAGCCACCACATTCACACCCTCTGCCACTGCGAAGGTCATGGTCTTTGTAGGACGAACCAAGCACGGAGTGTTGGCCTTGATGGCCACGTTGTTTCCTTCAGCGGTTGTGAAGTTGAGCGTCACGGTATTTGTGGCCTCGTCAGATGTAGCGCCAGTATATTCTGCAGTCTTTGTGCCATTGCCAAAGATGGCCTGTACCTGAGAGTAGTTGAGGTCGAACGGCAGAACAACAGAGTTCCACACATAGCTCTTGAACGAGCGCTTCACACCGATTTTGGTTTCTTCTGCAGCGGTAATGGTGTTTGTGCCATCCTCATTGAGCACTGCTATTTCGGTCTCCTTATAGTTAACGTCCTTGAAAGCGAGCCAGCTGATGGTGTTGCTTGAAGAGGCGTTGAAGTTGATGGTCAGATTGCCGTCGTCGCCCACCAAGCCATAAACCTTGCTCTCGCCTTTCAGATAGAGCTGTGAAGAACCTACTTGCGAGCCGTCGCAGAGATTGATGGAAGAACCACCATTCACATCCATTGTCACGCCTTTAACTTCCGTCTGTTTATTGGACATGCGTACACGGGTGTTGGCAGTAACCTCATACACCTTGCCAGCGTTGAGTCCGACGAGCGTGCCCGACTTCGTTCCTTCGGGGAGTGTGTTTCCATCAGCTACCCACCACTCTACGAATGGGCGAACAAATTCTGAACCGTCGGTGTCACCTTCGGTTGACCAAGTGTTGATGTTGAACGATTCGTCTGCCCATGTGCTGCGCAGCAAAGCCCAAACGTTGCGAGTCACTTTATATCCACCATTGGCATAGGGGTCTTGCACAGCTTTAGCCTCTGCGTCAGTAAGCGTACGTGCCTCATACTTAGCCATTGGTGTGGTGTAGTCGTTGTCCTTGTAGGTATTGAGGGCATCAGTTGTGTAGAAGTTGGTGCTTTCAATGAACTTCAACACATTGTCCATGGCAGCCTTTGCGCTGGCATAGGCTTCGATGGAAGCGTTGGCATTGGTTGTAGCGGTACTCAAGGCGTTTGTAGCTTCAACCAAAGCGTCCTGACTTGTCTGATCGGCATTACCGTAAGAAGACAATGCAGTCTGCAATGCTGCGAGAACGTCCGCGTTCATCGGACTTTCCTGATTGACGGCCTTTGCTGCATCAAGAGCAGTGGTGTAGTTAGTTACATATTCCGAAATATCCACTGCGCCAAGATAAGTCATGGTGAAGTTGTCGTACACTACCCAGTGGTTGCTCGGGTCGGCATCCTTAAGGCCAAGAGTAAGTTCACCGTTGGAAACAGTCACTTCCACGGTAATCTTGCCCAACGATGCATCACGACCCAAATAAATACCGTTGGAAACCAAGTTGGTTGTCCATTTATTAAGTTGTGCACCTGTCGAAGCGGTAACGGTTGCCGTTTGCGTACCAAGTGAAGTTGTGGCATACAGTTGAGCTGTCTTATCACCTTCCTGAGCCACTTGCACACTTACTTGGTATTTTCCGTTGGCCAAGCCTGTCAACGTCTGATATATGTCAAACGATGAAGGATGATAGAACTCTGCCGCTCCACCGCCAAATTTCATATTTGAAGTAGTGCCACTCCATCCCGTGCTGCTGTTGCCAATGAAGTTTGGATTGGTCAACAACAATGTGGCGTTGCGCGGAGCATCTGCCGTAGCTGTAGTAAGTGATGCCTTGTAAAGTTCGAGAAACTTTGTCCGTTCTATTGCATAGATTTGGAAAGAAGCGCCTTTGCCTGAAGAGTTTGCTCCAAGTTCATCACCTGCTTTCGGAGCATCGGTTCCATCGTTATATACGCCCAAAGGACGCGAATACTTTGTGGAAGTGAGTGCCCACTTTCCATCTGCATAAGCCAAAGAGAGCCCTGTCCATTCGCACGATGAAACTTGGTCATTTTGACGCCAACGTTTATCATCGCTTCCGCTTGCATTTTCAGTTTGCAGCTGCAGTTGGTCATGGCCCAAATTGCGAATGCCATAGTTGCTCCCATTAGCTTCGAGTATCCACACCTTTGAAAGGTCGTTAATGACATCGGCAGTGGATGCTTGGTAGAACATTGCATTGTAGGTTTGGTTTGTACTTGCTGCAAGTCCGAGCATAAGGTCGGCATCGTTGTCAACAAACACGTAATAATTGTTTGCAATGTCCGTTTGAGAGATTGAAGTGATTTTAGTCCAACCGTCGGTCGTTGTGAGCAGAGAAGTGTCAGCAAAGGCCACATTGCTGCTCATCACCCCCCCCAATAGGGTTGCGAAAAGTAGATGTTTCTTTTCCATGTTGAATAGTTTTAATTTAAAATATTGTTAGCTGTTAATTGTTAGTCGTCTGTGGTCGCCATGTGGTTAGTTAGAAGCTAAAATGCTTGCGACATTATCTTTATTTGGCAAAGGTACAGTTTTTATCCTTTCGCGCCAAATTTTAAAGGGGAAAAGAGAAAAATATAAAGTGCAAAGACGACCGCAATTATCCCCAAAGCACGAGCAAGGCAACATGAAATTATCCTCGCAAATGTTCTAAACCATAGCTTTAGACCGCCTAAACCATAGCTTTAGACTCGCTAAAGCATATCTATAGACTTGCTATGCCATAGCTGCAAGAATAATTTCATGGCCTTCACTCACATTTGTGGGCGAAGCTAAGAAATGTTCAAACGCACCGGCAGACCTACAGTCTAATGCCAAACACGTTGTAGCTTATGCCCCTGTCGTAGGTATCCTCACCCTCATGCCGTTTGGTATAAGCCACCACACGAATGGTTACGGGCAGCACCACCACCTCGTAGAGCGTCTTCAGCACCACCTGCGACAGTATCAGCGACGGCATGGCCTCCAGAGGAACCACACCAAGGAAGGCCAAGGGGAAGAAGATGAGCGAGTCGGCCGTCTCACCAAACACAGTGCTAAGGATGGCACGGAAGGAGAAGTGGCGCCCAGCCGACGACACCTTCATGCGACTCATGACGTAGGCATTGATGAACGAGCCTACAAGGAAGGCCAAGAACGACGCACCTGCCACACGCGGAGCCAAGCCAAACACGGCATGGAAGCCATCCTCATTGTCCCAATAGGGCGCTCCGGGAATGGCATCGGCCAACGCTCCGAAGGCCACAAACATGAAGTTCATGGCAAAGCCGGCCCAAATGAGCAGCCGCGAACGGCGATAGCCCCACACTTCGCACACGCAGTCGTTGATGATGTAAGACACTGGGAATACCAACAGGCCGCCTGATATTGTCACCGGGCCTATGACCATTTGCTTTGTCTCTAACACGTTTGCTGTAATGAGGCAAACGCAGAACAGTATGCCGAAAAGCATAAACAGCACACTGACTTGTTGTCTTTGTTTGTTCATAATCTTGTTTTTTAGAGGAGGTTAGACAAGGACTCCTGTTATTAATGTTATGGTGGGTTCTAAAAAGATTCCCACCTTATGCAGTTCAAGACATGCCATCCACCACGCGGGCAATCACCTTGGGAAAGTGCTCCATCTCCAGCTGGTGCACCTTTGAGGCTATGTCGTCGGGCGTGTCGTCAGGCGAAAGAGCGGTCTTGGCTTGGAAGATTATCTCCCCACCGTCGCACACCTCGCTCACATAGTGAATGGTTATGCCCGTCTCACTCTCGCGGTTGGCGCATACCGCCTCATGCACATGGTGACCATACATGCCGCGCCCACCATACTTGGGCAGCAACGCAGGGTGTATGTTCACCATTCTGTGTTTATAGCGATTTATGAGGAAACCCGGCACCATGAGAAGGAAACCGGCTAGCACTATGAAGTCGATACTGTGGGCATCGAGCACGGCCATGAGCTTAGCCTCATCATTGAAGTCGGCCTTGGCCACAACCACAGTGGGCACGCCCAAAGCCTCGGCACGCTTCAAGGCGTAAGCGTCTGAACGGTTGCTTAGCACCAACGCCACATGCGACTTGCTGCCGCAGGTGGCGAAATGGCGTATGATGTTCTCGCAGTTGGTGCCGTTGCCGGAAACAAATACAGCTATGTTCATAGTGTCGTGTTGGGGTTTTAGTAACTGAAAGTGTAGGTCACCTTACCGCCCTGCTTGTCAGTAACGGTCATGGTGTTCACACTCTTGTCGCTGTTGAGTGTTGTCTCAATGGTGTATTTGCCGTCTGAAGCCTTAGCCTCCGACAGTATCCTCGTAGCTCTGGCGTAGCGATACAAGCCAAGGAGCAGATAAGGACTGCAGTTCTTCGCACCAAAGAGCAACTGGTTGGCATCCACCGACTGACAACGGTTGTCGGTCTGGCTGTAGCTCAACTGCAGGAAGTCCTTAAACACGGTGCTGTCGGCATAGTGGTGCAAGTAGCGCAGACTGTCGGGACAGCGCGTGTCGGTGTCTGGATCGCTCACCTTGTCGAGGTTGCTCTCGAAGAGGAAACCGTGGCCGTAGTAGTCGCCATTGCTCCTGTGATCCTCAAAGTTAAACGTCCAGTAGTCGCTGCCTTCATTATTGTTGGTGTAGCCCACGGTGTCAGTCTCCGACATGATGGAGCCCGGCTGATAGCCCACACCGAACTTCACTTCTGAGTTGCCAATGGTCACGGTGGTGTCGTTCCACACTATAGGCATGTCACGATAGGTCTCTTCACCCTTGGCAATCTTTACCGACGTAGGACGACTGTTTTCGTCATATTCTATTGCAATCTCACTGCCGTCATCGCCTTTGATGCCCTTTACCAACGGAGCAGTGCCAAGACTGCCGTCGCCGCGTGTGGCATACTGAGTGATGGGGAATGTGACATAAGCATCGTTGGAAGACGCGTCGCGCACAGTGATGCTTACCTGACGCTTGCTGCCTGTAGTGTTGCTGGCAAAGAACACGGGCATGTAATAGTAGGCCATGCCACTGCCACTTGTTGTTTTCAACGTACACCAGTCGCTGTTGTCGCTCTTCTCAATGTTCCACTGTCCGTAGCTGGCAAATGCGATGTAGCCGTAAGCGGTGTTGGCGAAAGCCGTTGGGGTGTAAGCACAGTTGGAGAAGCCCGAATAGCGGTCGTCCGCCGGGCTGCATGAGGCCATGGTTGCGGCCAAGGCAACCACTACCATTAAAGATTTTAGTCCTTTCATAAGTCTTCTTTAGTTACGTTTCTCTTGCGGCTATGCTTCCCCTTTATACCTTATTATATATATAG
>CAVHDN010000144.1:0-6025 GCA_963634315.1 Flexilinea sp.
GCACAACGCAAGACAGTCATTGTGGAAACGCCCACACAACAGGCCGAAGACAATGGCATGGTGTTGAAAAGAAAAGTAGCGATTGGCCGGTTCTCCAATGAGACTCAATATGCAAAAGGCATCTTCTACGACCGCGAGAACGACCCCATGGGCAAACAAGCGTTGGACATTCTCTCGACAAAGCTGGCCGCATCGGGCAAATTCCTCCTCCTTGAGCGGAGCGACTTGTCCACACTGCTCGAAGAGTGCCAGAAGAACGGCGGCAGTGCCCCTGCCACCATCGGAGCCGACTACATGATCATTGGTTCTATAACAGAGTTCGGTCGCAAGAACACAGGCAAGAATGGCGTGTTCAAGTCGCAAAAGACACAAACCGTGGAAGCAGCGGTGTCTGTGCGTCTCGTGGATGTGTCAACGGGCCTTATAATATATTCCGATGAGGCCAAAGGCTCTGCAGAGCTGACCACCAAGACCACAATGGGCGTTGGCGGGCAGGCAAGCTACGACGCCACACTTAGCGACAAGGCCATATCGGAAGCCATAGGCCAATTGGTGGAGAACATCATAAACAAGTGTACCGACAATGCATGGAAGACCTACTTCATCTCATGTGAGGATGGTGCCACGCTTATTGCTGGCGGCAAGAGCCAAGGCATAAAGGAAGGCATGAGCTTTGCCATTATGACAAAGGGAAAGAAAGTGAAGAACCCACAGACAGGCATAATGATAACCCTGCCGGGAAAGAAGGTAGGCGATGTTAAGGTTGTTTCCACTGGCGGCGACACTCCTGAGACCGAATATTCCTTTGTGGAGCTCACCACAACCGAAAAGATAGACAACAACAACATGACAAACTATATAATTGAAGAAGTGAAATGAAGAAGCTATTGATATTATTCGCTCTGCCAGTCCTACTGTTTGGATGCAGGGCACACCTCCCCGTTGCACAAGAAACCGGCAAGGACGACATGGCATATCTGTTGTTTGTAAGCCCTAACGAGTATGCCAACAAGGAGGTCACCGTAACCATCGACAACGCACAGCCCTTCACCGCAACTGTAGTCAAGGCAAAGAAGGCCAGTCGTCGTGGCAGTCAGTATGGCGTAGGCGTAGGCACACGTTCGCTGAAGGTTACCTGCGAGGGCCGCACCCTATACAACAAGAAAGTGTTCCTCTCAACACAAGAAGTGAAACAAATAATACTACCATAATGAAAAAGTTCTTTTTCATGGCTGTTGCCGCCATTGCATTGTCGTCATGCGGTACAACAACGACCTCGTTGTATTCGTGGTATGACTATGAAGACGCAACATACAACTACAGCAAGAAGCAGACAGAAGAGTTGCAGGTGAAAGTGCTCGAGCAGTACAAGAAACTTACAGAGGCCCAGAAGGGCACACGTGGTGTTGTTCCGCCCGGACTCTACGCCGAGTATGGCTATCTGCTCTACAAGACAGGCAAGAAAGATGAAGGCATAAGCTTTCTGAAGCAGGAAATATCCGCCTATCCCGAGTCGGAGAAATACATTTCACGCATCATTAAACAACTTGAAAAATGAAGAATATAATATTGATAGCATTGGCCGCTGTCGCACTGGTGTCGTGTTCCTCCACAAAGACACTGAGCGAACAGTACCCAGCGATGTATGAAGAGAAGCCTTTGGCAATAGCCGTCATGCCTCCCATAAACAAGACCACCCATGTTGAGGCGAAGGACTATTTCTATACCACCCTTTACATGCCGCTTTGCGAGAAGGGCTACTATGTATATTCCCCATACCTCACTATGGACTTGTTCCAGCAGGAAAGTGCCTACGATGCCGAGAGGTTCTTGGAAGCAGACCTAAGCCAGTTCAGGACTGTGCTTGGAGCTGACGCCGCCATGTTCACCATCATAAAGGACTGGAGACGAAGCAACCTTGGAGGTTCCATCACCGTTGACGTGGAGTACATACTGCGCTCCACGAAGACAGGCCAGACCCTTTATTCACGAGAGGGTAAGATAAGCGTCAACACCAATGTGAACGCAGGCGGAAGCGGTCTCCTTGGCTCACTCATAAACGTGGTGGCCACAGCCGTCAACACCGCAACTACCGACAAGGTGGTGGCTGGACGCAAGTGTACAGCCTATGTCCTGTCAGACCTTCCCGCGGGCAAGTACTCGTCGCTCTTTGAGAAAGACATGAACAAACCTGCAGGCAAGGCGTTGGTAAAGGCTTCGGTGAAATAAGGCGAAACTGTCTCGGAACATTTAGGCAAGCATTGCCCCTAAGTGTTTCGCGCATAACCAGCTATACACATGAGTGTCGGTTCGCAACCTTCGAGCCGGCACTTGTTGTATGGGTGAGTTCTATAAATTCCCACCATAATGTAAAGACTTAGAAACTACACCTAAAACAAAAAACGGAATTACAATGGCAAGAATGTATTGCAGATTGTTGCAGTGCCTCGTTGCATTGCTCTGTGTCATCAGTGCAAGAGCCGAAAGCAAGTGGTTTGTCGAGGCCGAAGAAGGAGGACGTGTGGTCTGGACGGGCGACACTCTGGCCGACATACACGCCCCCAAGGGACTGACACTGTGGAACAAAGCCTTGATGGAGGGCAACGTAACCATCGAGTATGAGGCACGTATTGTGAGCGACGGACGCATTTCCGACCTGAACTGCTTTTGGATGGCGAACGACCCAAAAGCAAAGGACGTGTTCGCACGCGCGAAACGGCGTGGCGGCAAGTTCGTCAACTCCTACACAATGCGTCTGTATTACATGGGCTTTGGTGGCAACTACAACAGCACGACGCGCTTCCGTCGCTATGACGGCGACGCACGCGGAATAGATGATGTAGCCTTCCGCCCTGCCATTCTGCGTGAATACACCGACAGCAGTCACTTGTTGCGTGGCGATCACTGGTACAAGATAAAGCTTGAAGTCATCGACGGCCATGCCCGTTTCACCATCGACGGCGAGTGCATCGTTGACTTTGCCGACCCCACACCCCTGCGCAAGGGCTACTTCGGCTTCCGCACCACGCTGGCCCACGCACAGTTGAGGAACTTCAGATACACCAGCAAACCAGTGACGCAAAGTCAACCAGTCGGGGCATTAATGCTTGAACGCGGACGGAAACACACTGTCGAGACAATACCTCTTAATGACGTGGCCGGAGCGTGCGACCCCATTAGTGGCCTCTGTCGCACACGTGGCGAGGGCATAACCTTCGGCGTGCCCTTTGCAATGGGTGAGCTTGAGGCCGACGAACCGCTGACGCTCAAGAGCGGCGACCGCACTCTGACCACCGACCAATGGACGCTTGCATCGTGGCCCGACGGCAGTGTCAAGTGGAAAGCCATCGCCGCCGTACATGGAAGTGACGTTGCCTGTGGCGGCAATGCAGACGAAGTGGTGCTGCACCCATCGTCCTGCGGCATGTTGTTCGACAGTATAACTATTGGCGGACGTGCGGTTGTCGGACGCGGATGGGTGGAGTGCAACGGTAAGACGCTGGCCGCCAAGAGCATCGCGAAGGAACGTGAGGGGCGCGTGCGCACCTGTTGGCGCATGGAGGGCGACAACTTCATCGTGCGCATATATAAATATAAAGGTAGCGACGAGCTGAAGATTGTACACACGCTGTTGGTGGACTCGGCCATGAACAAGGACGGACTGAAGTCGTTGTCACTGCGTTTCGAGGTGCCAATGAGCGGCACCGCCCACTCGCGACGGGTGCTCTTCATGGGTGACTCCGCCAAGGTAAGGATGATGGACGTGAAGCCCCTTATTGCCCGAAGACCCATACACCTTGACGGTGGCGGTGTGCCTGCCGATGCTATGAGCCGCAGCATATTGGAGCAGATAGCGTCGTGGAACAGTTTCAGGCTGTCGCAGCTGTCGCCCAATGGCTTCTCTATAAGGAAACGTACGACATCGGTGTCGCCGTGGATAGGCACCATCGAGGGACACAGGGCACCCGGACTTGTGGCCGTGGGCGACAAGACCAAGGGCGTAGCGTTTCACCTGACAGACTTCTGGCAGTCGTATCCGTCAACTCTTCAGGTGGATGATGCCCGCAAAGACACCTCTGTGGTCAGTCTATACATGTGGAGTGCCGAGGCCGAAGCCATGTCGTTTGCCCACTACGACACTATCCCGCATGGTCTGGAGGCGAGCTACGAAGACGTGCAACCGGGCATGAGCACCGCCGACGGCATAGCCCGCACCTCTACCATATACATCACACTGTCAGCTCAGCCCATCGACTCGATGGCCGGTCGGCTTCCCTCGCTGGCTCACCACAGTCAGTATGTGGCTTTGCCCGAATATCTCCACGCCAAAAGGGCGTTTGGCATATGGAGCCTTGACCGTGGAACCCGGCTCGACACCATCATCAAAAACGTAACCGACTTCTATGCCGCCGAGCAGGAACGCAATGGCTGGTATGGCTTCTTCAACTATGGCGACGTGATGCACGCCTACGACACCTCGCGCGGCGAGTGGCGCTACGATGTGGGAGGCTTCGCGTGGGACAACACCGAACTGGCCTCACCCGCCATGTTCTGGTATGAGTTTCTGCGCACTGGCGACCCTCTGACGTGGCGCATGGCAGTGGCCATGTGCCGCCACAATGGCGAGGTGGACTGCTACCATAGAGGAGTACATGCTGGACTTGGCTCGCGCCATAATGTAGTGCACTGGGGTTGCGGGGCTAAGGAGGCACGCATATCTGAAGCCTTCTGGAACAGATTTCTCTATTATCTCACTGCCGACGAACGCACTGGCGACCTGCTCGACGAGGTGGCCGATGCCGACCAACTGCTGTATCACCTCGACCCGATGCGCCTGGCGCAGCCCCGTTCGCCGGAATTTCCGTGTACCGCACCGGCAAGACTGCGCGTGGGTCCCGACTGGCTGGCCTATGCCGGCAACTGGTTTACCCGATGGGAACGCACCGGCAACACGGCCTACCGCGACAAGGTGCTTGCCGGAATGAGGAGCATTGCGGCTCTTCCGCACGGGCTTTTTAGCGGTCCCAAGGCTCTTGGCTACGACCCGGCCACGGGCATAGTGTCGTGGGAGGGCGACAGTGCAGTGCAAAACACCAACCATCTGCTCTGCATCATGGGCGGATTTGAAATGATGAACGAGATGATGCTTTCGCTCACCACTCCCGAATGGAACAAGGCGTGGTTGCATCACGCTGAGGAATATCGCGAGAAAGCCACCGAACTGTCGCACAGCCACTTCTGGATACCACGTCTGCAAGCCTACGCCTATTGGTTCTCTGGCAAGCGGAAGTATTTCGACGAGGCCGTGAGACAACTGCGCATAGGCAATCGGGTGACGTCAACCAACGAGGCCGCCACATTCACCCTCGATGCCATATTCATGCAGGAGGTGATGGACTTCGACTACAATCCTGCCATTAACAACTCTACGTATTGACGGTAGGCCCTATATGTAAAAAGGTTAGAGAGCATATACAGCAAGTCTAAAGAGCATCTACAGAAGGTTTAAAGCATAGCTATAGAAGGTGTGGAGCTATGCTATGCACAATAAAGGCGGCAAGCCAGACGTTATATAACATAAGCATTTACAGTTCATCATGAAACGTCACACTATCGCCATTCTGATGGCTACATACAACGGCGAGCGTTTTCTGCGCGAACAGATAGACTCCATAATGGCGCAGTCGGTTGGCGGTTGGCACCTCTATGTGCACGACGACGGATCGCGAGACTCCACCACGGCTATACTTGCCGAATACGAGACGGCGCATCCCGACACGATAACCCTGCTCGACTATCCCTCACAGGGCGGGGCGTGCAAGAACTTCTTCAGCATGATGAGATGTGTGGATGCCGACTACTATATGTTTGCCGACCAAGACGACTATTGGCACCCCGACAAGATAGAACAGTCAGTGCAGGCCATGAGCACGCTTGAAAAGAAACACGGCCTAAAGCCCATCGTGGTACACTCCGACCTGCGTGTGGTTGATGAGAGACTGCAAGAAATCAACCCCTCGTTCTT
>CAVHDN010000145.1:0-5963 GCA_963634315.1 Flexilinea sp.
GTTCCTTAGATGTGTCGCGAAATAGTGACTGCGTTTAGCCGTCGCAGGAAGAGTAGTTACTTGTTTGCTCTTTGTGTCTAAAAAAAAGCAAAAAGCACAATGCCGCTATCGTATATTTCGTGTTTATGCTTATCTTTGCATAAGATAAACTGCACTCGGGAAGCTGAGAACAAGTTCTCTTTACGCCCGTTTGCATTATCCTTTATATTTAATAATGTTGCACTTATGAAACGCGTCAAGACCATCCTCATGCAAATCGGCCGCTCCAAGCTGCTGAAATACTTGGTCGTCACAATATTGGGGATTGTCATTGTCGGCTTTGCTGACGATAACAGCATTTGGAACCACTACCGCAACAAACGCAAGATAGCGGATTTGCAGAGTGAGATAAGGAAGTATCGCAGCCAATACGAGCACGACCAAGCACGCTTGAAGTCGCTTGAAAGCAATCCGAAAGCCATTGAGAAGATTGCCAGGGAGAATTACTTCATGAAAACCGACGATGAGGACATCTTTGTCTTGAGCGACGATGAGCGTCAACCCCAACAACAACCAGATGAAACAACTGAATAAAGCCGAAAGCATAATCTTCTTGTTCGGAGCCATACTGATGGTTGCCGGCAGCGGAGCACGCATCTTCGCTCTATCATGGTCGCCCTACGTTTTTGCAATGGGAGTCATAGCCTTTGTGCTTATGCAACTTAAGCAGCAGTATGAAGGAGACAACATCACAATACGCCGCTTGCGCCATATCGTGGTGGTGAGCGACTTCTTCTTCCTCATTTCCGCTCTGCTCATGTTCGCCGACATGGACAATCTGTTCGGCCTACCGTACTTGTTCTATGTACAGTACGTGCACAACAACTGGGTCGTGGCCCTGCTTGTGGCGGCGGTCTTACAGATCTATACAACTCATCGCCTAGGGAATGAACTTGAGAAAGAGGCAAAAAAACGCTAAAAGGACCGTCTTTGTTTTAAATTGACTGAATTTATTTCCTACCATCAATATATCATTGTACATTTGCGACAATGATGAAGCGTAAATTCTACATGAAGAAATCATTACTCTTATGCGCCACTGCGGCCATTCTCTCATCGTGTGTCAGCTCATTCAGCGTGCAAGGCTCGTCGTCTGTGTCGTCGCTCGACGGCAACAAGCTGTATTTGCGGACCATAAAAAACAACGAGTTGAAATGCCTTGACTCCTGCGATGTCATACACGGGCAATTCAGCTTCAACGGGGTGCTCGACACTGTGCGCATGGCTAGCCTGTACATGGGCGACGAGAGTCTGATGCCCATTGTCCTCGAAGGCGGTGAGATAACAATAAAGATAGACAACGCCAGCCAGACGGTGGGCGGAACGCCACTCAACGAAAAACTCTACAAGTTTCTGGACAAGCACAAACAGCTTGACAATCAACTGGCGGAACTTTCGCACAAGCAAAGTCAGATGTTGCTTGACGGAATAGACGAAAACACCATCGAAGAGCAACTGTCGGCCGAAGCTGCAAAAATAGCAGCCGAGGAAGACAAGCTGGTCACCACATTCATTGTGGAGAACTTCGACAATGTGCTTGGCCCTGGTGTGTTCATGATGATGACAAGTAGTTACAAGTATCCTATACTTACGCCACAGATTGAGGACATAATGAGCAAAGCAACAAGCAAGTTCAAGGACAATCCTTATGTGAAGGACTACTATCAGACGGCCAACGAGAATGAGGCGAAGATGCAAGGCCTGGAACCAGGACAGGCTACAGAACCGTCAGTGCTACAGACTCCATCGCCACAGCAGCCTCAACATCCAACGCTCAACACACCGCAACAGTAAAGGAATGAGTACGCTAATAACAAACGCACATATAGTAAATGAAGGGCGAACATTCAAAGGCTCGATAACCATTGACAATGGCACAATAACCAGCATATCCGACAGTATGACACAGCCCGAAGCGTCGTTCGACAGGACGATTGACGCTTCGGGCTGTGTCGTTTTGCCTGGTATAATCGATGACCATGTACACTTCCGCGAGCCAGGTCTCACCGCTAAAGCTGACATGGAGAGTGAGAGTAGGGCGGCAGCGGCAGGAGGGGTGACCACGTTTTTCGACATGCCTAACACTGTGCCGCAGACAACCTCAGAAGAAGCACTGGCCGAAAAGTTCGCTTTGGCAGCAAAGAAAAGTCATGTGAACTACTCATTCTTCTTTGGCGTTACTAACGACAATGCCCATCTGCTGACTTCAATCGACCCACACTCTGTGCCTGGCGTGAAGCTTTTCATGGGGTCATCTACGGGAAATATGTTAGTGGACAAGCCTGAAGCGCTTGAACGACTGTTCAAAAGTTCGCCGCTGCCCATAATGGCACACTGCGAGGACACTCCAATGATAGACCGGAACATGGCTGAGGCAAAGGCAAAGTATGGTGATGACCCCGACATAAAACTGCATCCTGTGATAAGAAGCGCTGAAGCCTGCTACCGCAGCACAGCCACCGCCGTGGCCTTGGCCAAGCGTTTTGGAACACAGCTACATGTGGCGCACATCACCACTGCACGCGAACTGGAACTTTTCACTCCCAATGACAAGCAGATAACAGCTGAGGCTGTGGTTGGGCATCTGTTCTTTACCGATGACGACTACGCCACTCTTGGAGCAAGAATAAAGGTGAATCCTGCAATAAAGAGCCGTGCCGACAGGACGGCATTGCGCAAAGCACTGACAGACGGACGCATAAGTGTGGTGGCTACCGACCACGCGCCGCACCTGCTTGCCCAAAAACAAGGAGGGTGCTGTCGTGCGGCATCGGGCATGCCCATGGTCCAGTTCTCGCTACCTACCATGCTTGAACTCGTAGATGACGGCGTGTTGAGCATTGAACGCATGGTGGAACTGATGTGCCACGCTCCGGCACGGCTGTTCAGTGTGCGTGACAGAGGTTTTATAAAGCCTGGATACAAGGCCGATTTGGTCATTGTGCGCAAAGGATGCCCATGGGTCGTGACAAAGGAAGTTATAGAAAGCAAATGCGGATGGAGTCCTTTGGAAGGACATGCGTTCCGATGGAAAGTAGAACGCACGCTGTGCAATGGGCATGAAGTGTATGGGCCACAGGGCATAGACAGTTCTTACATAGGACAAAAGGTGGCTTTCCGATGAAATGAGAAGACTGCTCACATACGACATAAGCGAACTGACGCCATACATAAATTGGGCGTATTTCTACTTTGCATGGCAAGTACACGACCTAAAGGAACAGGCAAGGCTGCGCAAAGAGGCCGAAAAAGCATTATTGGACATAGAGGGGCGTTATCATACCCACGCTGTGTTCCGCATAGAGTCGGCCAATAGCGACGGCGACGACATTGTCTTTGACAATAATGTACGTCTGCCATTGCTGCGACAACAGCAGGAAAAGGGATGTGACAAGCCCAACCTGTGTCTCTCAGACTTCATAAGGCCTTTGTCGTCAGGTGTGAAAGACCGCATGGGCCTATTCGCCACAACGGTTGATATAGGTATGGAGACCGACTTCGACTACGACGACTATAAGAAAATGATGGTGCAGCTACTTGCCGACCGCCTTGCAGAGGCCACTGCCGAGAAGATGCACGAGGAAATAAGGAAGACGTATTGGGGATATGCGCCTGACGAAAAGCTAACGATGGACGAGTTGCACGCAGAGAAGTTTCAGGGCATACGGCCGGCCGTAGGCTATCCCTCGCTGCCTGACGCAAGCCTAAACTTCATCATAATCGAGGCTCTTGGCGCGAAAGACATAGGCATAAGACTCACGGAGAGTGGAGCGATGAAGCCTCACGCCAGTGTGAGCGGCATGATGATGGCTCACCCCCAAGCCCAATACTTCACGTTGGGCAAGATTGGCGAAGACCAACTGCGCGACTATGCCCGGCGGCGTGGAGTGCCTGTGGAGGTGATGCGGAGGTTTCTAAGTGCCAATCTAAGGTAAATGCACCATAGCGACAATAGGCCAATCGCCGACCTAAAGAAACGTAAGATTAAGAACAAGCAAACCTAAAGACAATGATAGCAAGGGTTTTCATCCCAATACTTTTGATGATATTGCTGGCTGACCTGTTTGTTGACCTGCACTTTTTGCGGCGTGCCTCCCACCACAGACGCATGCGGCGTGCGCTATGGTGGTTGCCTGGAGTAATCGTGGCTGTATATACCATATATATGGCAGTGCTTCCTGACTTCGCTCCTGCAGAAAATGGGGTGATGAACACCTACCTGTTTCTGATAGGCTTTCTCGTTGTTCCCAAGTTCGTGTTTGCATTCTGTTCTGTGGCGGGTTGGCTTGTACGCTGGCTCAGTGGTTTCCGCCTGCGCCACAACTATGGTCACCACGTTGGTGTGGCACTTGTGTTTGTGCAGTGGTACATTCTCATCTATGGGGCGACCATTGGCTTCAGCAAACTCACTGTGCGCCACTTTGATTTCTATTCGGAAGAATTGCCGCCGGACTTTGACGGCTACCGTATAGTGCAGTTCTCCGATGCCCATGTCGGCACTTACTCCAAAAACAAGATACATATACTGGAGAGAGCCATTGACTCCATAAACAACCAGAAGGCCGACTTGGTGGTGTTCACTGGCGACTTGCAAAACATGAAGCCCACAGAGGTTTATCCTCACACCAGCGCACTTTCGAGATTGCGCGCTAAGGACGGTGTGATTTCCATACTCGGCAACCATGACTATGCGGCGTATATTGAGACGGACGAACAAACCAAGGACAGTCTTCTGCGCGAGATGATAGACCTGCAACGACAGATGGGTTGGAAGCTTCTTCGCAATGATCATGTGACTCTCCACCGAGGCAATGACTCCATCTTTATTGCTGGCATGGAAAACGATGGGGAGAGTATGCGTGCGCCAAAACTTGGCGATGTGGCGAAAACCATGCGCGGTGTGCCCGACGATGCTTTCACTGTCATGCTGGAGCACGACCCTACCTGCTGGAGGCGCAAGATACTGCCGCAGTGCAACGCTCAATTGACGCTTAGTGGGCACACTCACGCCATGCAGCTTGAGTTGTTCGGGTGGTCGCCCGCTTCATATATATATAAGGAATGGGGCGGAGTGTACTACGAAGGGCAACGCGCCATCAACGTGAGCACTGGTCTTGGAGGCTTTGTGCCGTTCCGCTTTGGCGTGCCCGGCGAGATTGTGGTGATAACACTTCACCAAAAGAAATTTGTCCTTTCGCGAGGTCGCAGTAGTAGGAGCGCTTCTCCGAAGTGCGACCTCGGCAGCGTTGGTTGCATTTTGTTTGGTCGCAGTTCGGAGAACTGCTCCTACTAAGAAAGCCGAACCGAAACCTACAGAGAGGGAACGGATGATAAAGTAATAACAGTAACTATTATGAAATACTTCTACCGAATCTATCAGCTATTCGTGGCACTGCCCATAACCATTATCGCCACCATAGTCACCGCGCTGGTCGTTGCGGTGGGCTGCACCATAGGCAATGGCCACTTCTGGGGCTATTATCCGGGCCGTTGGTGGGCTTGGGTCGTCACGAGGGCTTTTTTGCTGCCCGTAACCGTGGAGGGTAGGGGCAACTTGGAGCGCGGCCACTCCTATGTGTTTGTGGCCAATCACCAAGGAGCGTTCGACATATTCCTTATTTACGGTTTTCTTGGGCGCAACTTCAAGTGGATGATGAAGCGTCAACTGCGCAAGATACCCTTTGTGGGTTTTGCATGCAAAATGTCGCACCAGATATTCGTGGACAAGCGTGGCCCCAGCAAGATAAAGGAGACTTACGACAAGGCGCGTGCCACGCTAAAGAGTGGCATGAGCGTTGTGGTGTTTCCCGAAGGCGCGCGCACCTTTACGGGTCATATGGGAGTGTTCAAGAAAGGTGCTTTCATGCTGGCCGACGAACTGCAACTGCCGGTGGTTCCGCTCACCATCAACGGCTCGTTCAACA
>CAVHDN010000146.1:0-5945 GCA_963634315.1 Flexilinea sp.
CTCTAGACGGAAGAAATCGGGCAAGCGTCAATCCAAGCCCAACTCGAAACCCAACGAAGATGGACAAGCAGCCGGTTAGACCGGCTCGTAGGTTAAAGCAAAATAATCGAGTAGAAAGTAAATGCTAATCATAGGTTTTACTTTCTACTCGATTTTCACATACAGAATTTGCCGCCGTTCTGCATAGAACGTGAATAGATCGGCATCAGATATTCTTCAAGAACTCTATCTCTATTATCTTTATAGAGTTCTTCCCGTCTTTGGCCACCTTCTCGTCGTTGCTCTTGTCAAGCTCCTTCACTGCCCCAAAGGCATCCTTGGTGGTGCTTTCGCCCAAGCTTCTGATGGTATAGGTGCGACTCTTCGGCGCGTTCTTCAAGGGAATGTGGATGTAGCTTAGCGACTTGGGAGTCCAGCCCTCCCAGACCTTCACGTCACCGGCATAGACGGCTATGGGGTAGGTTGTGGCCCTGAAGTTCTTCATCTTGATGCAAATGTCATCAATCTGCGTTTCCTCGGCCAGCGTGTAACTTATCCACGCCTCATCTTTCTTGTTGCCGCTTTCCCACGCAGTGTTCTCAAATGTGTCGAAGCTCAACTGTGGGTCGTTGCCTCTGCCACAAGAAGCGGAGTCGATGGCCACTCCCCTGCGCCACTGTGTGAACGACGGAGAGGCAGGAGTCTCGCCACGGTCGAGCACTGGCTTCAAACCGTCGGAGGGCATGTATGTAGTTAGTCCGTCCTTCACCTCAACAGCTTTTGTATTGAGCGTTATCTTGGCCTCGGGCAGATTGCTGGCCTTGGCAGTGAGGGTAACGCTGCCGGCCTTGGCCAGTGAGCGTAGCATAACGCGGTTGACACCACACTCAACGGGCAACGTGTCGCAGAGTACGTGGTTGTCCTTACCCTTGGCCACACCTCCACGCCACTCAGCGGGACCGCTGACAGCAAACTTCACGAGACTATTGTCTAACGGACAGCGGCGACCTTGGGCATCGACCACCTCTACCTGCACCAGCGCCAAATCGTTTCCATCGGCCTTCCACCCTGTGGGGTTCACGATGGCCGTTAGTTTGAGAGAGGCAGGCTCACCCGCAGTGGCCAGTTCATACCGAGACTCTTCTTTGCCGTCCTTAGTCAGTCCAAGAGCCAAGAGCTTGCCGTCGGTGTATGGCACGTTCTCATAAACGCTGAGGAAGCGGTACTTGTGCTCTTTTGGTGCAATACGCTTGCCGCCCTGCACGAGCACGGTGCTGTCGCTTGTGGAAACGACATAGATGGTGGGTATGACATCGCCCTGCTTGTAGTTCCAGTGGCCCACTATGTAGGTGTGAGGTTTGAGGTCGTCAACCCATCCGTCCCACATAACCTGATGGGCGAAGTAAGCGTCCTTGGGCACGCGCATTGGGTCAACCACACCGCTCACACGGTAGTTGTCGGCCGAGCGTCCATGTGTCTGCGTGTCGCTGAATATTATTTTGGTACCGCCAGAATTTACTTTGGTGCCACTACCGGGGCGCTCAAGCCAATAGTCGTACCAGCGTTCCACCAATTCGCGCACAAACTCGTCGTTGTTGTGGTTGTATGATAGGGCTGGGGCGTTTCTGTACAACGGACCGTCACCCTCCTTGTGGTAAGGATAGCTCCAAGAGTTCCAGTACCAGCGCAGGGCCTCGTCGCGGCAATACTCCATCATGAACATGGGCTTGTCCTGGCTTTTGTTCACGTAGAGCATCTCGCCACCATATTCAGCCTCTCTCACGTCAAGCATCTCGCGCGAACCAATGGCGCGCCAACCGTTGGGGTCAAACTGGTCACGAATGGCCTTCATCTCCACCATATGTTCACGGCTAATCTTCTGGTTGCCACACTCATAGAACACCACACTGGGATTGTTGCGATTGTAGATGATGGCATCGCGCATCACCTCTTTGCGCTGTTCCCAGCGGCGTCCCTCTACGTCTTTCTCTGCATCGCCGGCAGGCATGGCCTGAAGCAGTCCCACGCGGTCGCACGACTCCACATCCTGCTTCCACGGTGTCACGTGCATCCAGCGCATAATGTTGCCACCACTTTTCACCACAAGGTCATTGGAGTAATCGCTAAGCCACGCTGGCACCGACATGCCCACACCTGGCCACTCGTTGCTGCTACGCTGGGCATAGCCATGCATCATTATGACGCGATCGTTGAGGTAGATCATACCATTCTTGAACTCCGTCTTGCGGAAACCTGTGGTGGTGGTCACTTCGTCATTGCCTACGGTTGTCTTGACATTGTAGAGGTAACCGTAACCCCAACTCCAAAAATGAAGTCCATAAGCGCGGCCCTCGGCCTTGAGTGTGGCAGAAGCATGGGCGGGTATGGTGACAGATTGTCCACTGAACCCGCAGAGTTGCTTGCCGTCAAGCTCACAGACTGACACTTCGAGACGACGAGTGACTGGCTGGTCGGTCTCGTTTCTCACCTCGCTCTCAACGCAAACGGTGGCTTGACGATTGGTTATGTCGAAGTCTTTAGGATAGACATAAACACCTGTGGTCTTGAGGTTACTGTAGAGCGGTAGAGTCTGATATACATTGTCCATCACATGTAACCAAACGTTTTTGGGCAGACCGCCATAGTTGGCGTTGAAGTTCTTGTTGTTCCACTGAAACTCCGAACCTGTGGATTGCTCACGGTAGCGCCAATCGTTGTCGGTACGCACCTCTATCTTGTTTTCGCCTTTCTTTATATATGGTGTGAGGTCGAAACCGAAAGCCATAATTCCATTCTCGCTCAAACCCACTCTCTTGCCGTTGACAAAGACCTCTGCGGCCTGCCTTGCGCCCTCAAACTCGATAAACACACGACGACCCTCTGCCGACTTGGGCAGACGGAAGGTCTTGCTGTAGCAGATGGTGGAGTCGCTCAACTGTGCTATGCCCACCTTAAAAGCCTCGTCCTCATTCCATGCATGCGGTAGGGTCACGGTGGTCTTGTGCTTGTCAATGCGCCAGTTGGAGTTGAAGTTGTAGGTGTTTCGTGCTGTGGCAGTGAATGTTAACGCCAGCGCGCAGCCAATTAGTAGTTGTCTTAAAGTATTTGCCATATTGTTTTTTATAAAGTTATTCCCATGTCCTTTGTGGTCTTAGGTTTGTGCAAAATTACGCAATGGACCACAAAAGAAATGGGAATATAATTCGTAAAACAGTAAAAATGTACCTATTTCGAACTAAGATGTATGCTTTGGAGCAGACGATGCCGCCCTACTGACATTATCGCTTCACTATCTTTTGAGAGTATGTTCCCTCAGCTGATTTAATGGAAAGGAGGTAAACGCCAGAGTTGAGGTTGTCAAGCCCACCTATAGTGTGGTGTCCTGTGGCCGCAACATTCAACTCTCGTTCGAGCACTTGTGCGCCAGCTGTGTTGAAGAGCCTTACGCTCACCTTGCCTCTTTGTTTCATGCAGAGGTCAAAGCTCAAGCTGTTGGTGACTGTCGCACTGGCCAGCTCAACCCAGTTGCCTTGCCCTGTCTCCACCACATCAATGGCTGTCGGGTCGTAGCAGTTTATGACTATTGTGTCGGTGCGCACCGTCTCGTCCACCTTGTTCTTGCCACTCTTTATCACGAAAAGATACTTTCCGCTCTGTGATGGCTTGCCCTCAAGTCTTAAGGTGTGGTTCGTTAGTATGCCAACGCGCCACTTGAAGCCATCCATCACGGCTCCTGTGGTCTCTGTGCCGTCGGGACTCACGGCCTTGACGAGCGATGGGCGGGCGCAGTTCTTGTACTTGCGCTCTATGGTTTGAATGCTATCACCTAGCTTGACATTCTGATAGAACTCGCCGTCGAGTATCTTCACATAATCCGTCTTGAAGAGGTCTGGCAGATAATAGCCGAGGTGCGGAGGTTGGTTGTAGGCTGTGTTCTGCCAAGCAATGCCCATGCGATAGACTGGGTCGTGCATAAGTGTCGGCACGCGATAGTCTGTCGGCACGTTGGTTGTGAAAATGTTCAGGTGTGCAGAGTCGCTGCTATCCCACAGCACCACTTCCTCGCGCCAATCGCCGAAGAGGTCCGCCTGCAGGTTGGGCGTGTTCTTGGTGCTGTTGCACGTAGAAGAGTTGTTTATGTCGTAGAAATTCTTGCCATTAAGGTAAACGCGGCTTGCACCAGTTGCGCTCCACTTGTCCATCTTGTTGCCGTCGAGCACCTCGTCGAGCAGGTCGCCGTCCCAGTAGGTGCGGAAGTTCACAGAGGTTTGATTCGTGGAGATTTGCTCGCCAGTGGTGGCATTGCGTATGCTACGGTCGCTAGACGACCAGAACTCCTGTCCGCGATCGGCCAGCGACACGTCGGCGGCCAGTCCGCGTCCATTATCTCCATCACTAGTGGCAGAGTGGAGAATATAGCCTGTGGCCGCATCGTGCACATCCCATCCATAAGGACTTTCCTCGTGCACCTCAAACACCTCCAGTCCGGGTCTGTCGGGCACAAGGTCGCTCATGTGCATGGCATCGCCGTGGCCAAAACCTGTAGCGTAGAGTAACTCACCGTTATTATCAACGGCCGAGGAACCATAAATTATCTCATCGCAACCGTCGCCATCCACATCGCCCACAGAGAGGTTGTGGTTGCCGTTGCCATATAAGGTGTTGCTACCCGACCCACGTGTAGCCTTGGCGGGCGTAATGGTTTTTGTGTTGCCGTCGGCATCGGTTAGCGTATAGGATGTCTTCGACTTGGCGGCATGAAACCACTTAGTTTTGAGTTCCTTGCCATCGAAATCTACAGCCCACATGAAAGCATAGGTATAGTAACCGCGTGACATAACTGCGCTGGGGTTCTTGTCGCGGCCGTCAAGATAGGCCACGCAGGCTAAATAGCGTTCGCCACGGTTGCCATACTCGTAGTCACTCTTGCCACTGCGGTCATCCCAGTTGGCCGTCCAGCTTGGCGCTCCTCCATAGCCCATGGCCCTGTTGGGGTTGTAGAACACCGTGTGTATGGCCTTTCCGGTCTCGCCGTTGAAAACGGTGAGATATTCTTGTCCACCCTTTATCTTTCCGCTTGTATTGCGCCAATCCTGCGTGTTGGATGTGTTCTTGATGGTGCTCTCTGTTGCAACTTGGTTCACGTATTGTCCCTGTCCGTCCTTTGAGCCAGGTGCGGTTTTGCAAATCAGCTCGGCTTTGCCGTCGCCATCGAAGTCATATACGAGAAACTGCGTGTAGTGTGCTCCAGCGCGAATGTTCACCCCAAGGTCTATCTGCCACAACCTTGTACCGTCGAGCTTGTAGCAGTCGAGGAATACATTGCCAGTGTAGCCGCTTTGGGAATTGTCCTTTGAGTTTGACGGGTCCCATTTGAGAACAATCTCATACTCGCCGTCGCCATCTACATCGCCCACGCTGCAGTCGTTGGGAGTGTATTTGTAGGCTGTTACGTCCGGTGTCTTTCCATCGGCGGGCTTTATCACAGGAAGCTGTTTACAAAGGCCTTCCCAGCGCACAGCCGCCGCAGTGGTGTCAATGGCCACGCCGTCTTGCTTTGTCACCACTTGGTACCTGCTCGCTGCCGTGCCGTTGGCATCGGCGTAGTTGGTCTTCTCGTCGAGGTTGCTTACAATCTTGCTTCCGTCGCGCAGCACGTCGAACGTAGTATTGTCGTTGTCAGTGGCCAAAAGTCGCCAACTTAAGAAGTTGCCGCTTCCACTCTGCGATGTCACAACCACTAGCCCTCTATTGAGGTGTTCAGTCCATGCTGACGTGGTGGACTGGGCGGTCACGTTAGCTGCAAGCATGGCCATGAGTGCCATCGGTGCGCAAAATTTTAAAACTTTCATTTTTTTTGATTTTCAATAGATTATAGGTGGGTTCTATAAATTGGCTTTGTCGGATTACGAGACTATTTTCGAGGGCAATTTGTCTGTGAGAAAAGGAGTATAGCGGGCTATACG
>CAVHDN010000147.1:0-5903 GCA_963634315.1 Flexilinea sp.
CTATTACCGCCTGAACTCCATACCCATACAGATGCCGCCGCTGCGCGACCGTGGGGAGGACATAGCCTTGCTGTTCCGTCTCTTTGCCATGCAGATGGCAGAGAAGTACCGCATGGAGAAAGTTACGCTGACCGATGACGCAAAGCAGTTGCTCATGCACTACAAGTGGCCGGGCAACGTGAGGCAGCTCAAGAACATAACGGAACAGTTGTCCATACTGAGTCCGCAACGGCTTATTGACGCGGAAACACTGTCGCAGTTCATTCCGCATGATGAGGAAAGCACACAACTCGCTACCATAACAAAGCCTGCCGACCACAGCTTTGAGAGCGAAAGGGAGATATTGTACAAGATTTTGTTTGAACTGCGGGGCAATGTGGGCGAACTTAGACGCGAGATGGTTGCTTTGAAAAAGCAGATGGAGCAGGGTGGGGGCACGCACACTGCCGCGGAGCACGGTGAGGCTAACCTGCCTGTGGCCACTGCCTCTGTGTCGTCGCGTCCTCACATTTATATACAGCAGACCAAGCCCGAAGCCGAAGAGGCTGAGGCTGAAGAATACATAGAACCGCAGAAAGAGCCTGAGAGCCTGAACTTGAACGCAATAGGCAGGCAAATGATTGAGAAAGCTCTCGACCGCAATGGGGGAAACCGCAAGAAGGCGGCTAGGGAACTGGGCATATCCGACCGTACTTTGTACAGGAAGATAAAGCAATTCGGACTGGACAACAAAGAATAGCCGACGACATGCATGAAAATATATTTGAAAGGGAACACGACAGCTACAGCGGCATGAACCATAAAGCAACGCATACATACAGAAACAATATGGCGCACCTTCACTTAAAGGTTTTGGCGGCATGTGTGGTCGTTGTGCTGCTGGCGGCATGCTCCATATCCTACAAGTTCAATGGGGCAAGCATCGACTATACTAAGACAAAGACCATACAAATATCCGATTTCCCCATACGCTCCAGTTATGTTTGGGGGCCTATGGCAAGTATCTTCAACAACAAGCTTAAGGAACTTTACGCCAACAACACTCGCCTGATACAGGTGAAACGCAATGGCGACATGAAGATTGAGGGCGAAATAACGCAATACACCCAGCGCAACAAAGCCGTGACAAGCGAGGGAAGTTCGGCGCAAACGGAGTTGTCGATGACCGTCAACGTGCGGTTCACCAACAACGCCAACCACAAAGACGACTTCGAGAGACAGTTCTCGGCAACTTCAAGTTATGGAAACACGCAGTCGCTCACGGCAGTGCAGGAGGAACTCGTGACGCAGATGGTGAAGGAAATAACAGACCAAATATTCAACGCCACTGTGGCCAACTGGTAAACCGTCATGGACATAACAGAGCTGATAAACCATCCGGAGCGGCTTGACAGAGAGACTCTCTACGAACTGCGCTCCATGCTTGCCGTCTTTCCCTTTTTCCAGACGGCACGGTTGCTCATGCTCCAAAACTTGTACTTGCTCCACGACCCCACATTCGACGAAGAACTGCGGAGGGCGGCTGTTTACATAACCGACCGCAGTGTGATTTTCCAAATGATAGAGGCTGCGCACTATCGCATGGCCCCTGCGAAGAAAAGTCATGCCGACGATGCTTCGGCGAAGTCAGTGCCCGCGGCGCAGGGTGAAAGCAGGACGATATCGCTGATAGACAACTTCCTTGACACTATACCTAAGGAAGAGAAGCCCGAAGGCGAGGGGAAGGGAAAGAAGAGGCGACAGCCCACACCCGCTGATGCCGCCGTTGACTATGTGGCCTACCTCATGGAGATGGAGGGCGAGGAGGAAAAGCCGGACGGCGGGACACCGCAGCTGAAAGGACAAAGCTTAATAGACGACTTTATCAACAAGGACCAAGGGAAGATAGTGCTCAGCGATACGCCGCAGTTTGTTCCGCAGATTGATGACAACCCTGCCAACGGCAAGGATGGCGACGAAAGCTATTTCACAGAAACACTGGCGCGCATATACATAAAACAGAAGCGATATTCCAAGGCTTTGGAAATAATTCGGCGATTAAGTTTGAATTATCCAAAAAAAAACGCTTACTTTGCAGACCAAATTCGTTTCTTGGAGAAACTTATAATAAACAACAATAAAAAAACAGATTAACACATGGGACTTTACACATTATTTGTAATCTTCATCCTAATCGCTGCGGTGCTCATGATTGGCATCGTGCTCATCCAAGAGTCAAAAGGCGGCGGTCTCTCGTCGAGCTTTGCCTCATACAATCAGATAGGCGGCGTGCGCAATACTACAGACTTCATCGAGAAGACCACATGGGGACTGGCCATAGCAATGGTTGTCATAAGCATTGCTTGTGCTTATGTCGCACCGCAGGCATCAACAGAAACGTCGGTTATGGAAGGCGTTGAGAACCCTACAGCCAATCCTAACAACCTTCCCGGTTTCGGTGCAAGCCAGACTAAGGGCGCAAAAGACAATGCTAAAGCAGCAAAGGATGGTGAGCAAGCTGCACCTGCAGCCGCTCCACAGGCAGAAAAACAACCTGCCAAATAAAAAACATGATAAAAACAACGCAATTTGTTTGGCTCGTTCAAACAAATTGCGTACCTTTGCACTCGCTTTAAACAAGCGACCAACATGGTGGATGTAGTTCAGTTGGTTAGAGCGTCAGATTGTGGTTCTGAATGTCGTGGGTTCGAGCCCCACCCTCCACCCGAAGCGGAAGTCATTGAGTGATATCAGTGATTTCCGCTTTACTTTTTGTGTATGGCGAGAGGCAATGGGCGGAACGCCCGCTCTGTTTACTCGTTGAAACAAAAAGAAGCGAGACACATGGAGTAGGGGCCTTGCTTGGGCCTCTCCATGTGTCTCGCTTATGACGTGAGCACTCGACGCTTAAAACGGCAGGTCGTCGGCACTGCTGCTCTCGCCGCTTGCTGCAGGCGCTTCCGTTGCAGGCGGGAACGGGGCGTTGTCCATTGATGGGGCTACACTATTACTGACGGTATTGACAATCGGCTGCTGTTGCTGCTGAGCGTTGCGGTTTACCGACCATGCGTTTATGTCGTTGTACCACCTTCCGTTGTATTCGTGCGAGTCGATGTCGAACGACACTGTCAATACCTCTCCCGGCTGTATGTTGAAGTTGTTTATCTTGTCTTCGCCGAACACCCTGAAGCAGCATTTGCGAGGGTATTGGTCCTGAGTCTCAATCACAAAATCCTGCGATTTCCATGCTGTTCCGGTGCGCTTCGATACGCCGCTGCTTGGTGGAAGGACGGCGATAATCTTTCCTGTTATTTCCATTTTGTTTTATTGTTATGTGTTTTCGAATTCCTTGAATTAATCGTTCGCGAAGTTACAAAAATAGTTTTAAATCGTGGAAGTTTTCTTCGATAATTTTGTTTCTGCCGTACTTATTTTGTATTTTTGTAGTCAATTAATCTGGAAATAAAAAGAAATAAAGAATAACCATGAGATTTACCGTATCAAGCACATTGCTTAGCAGCAAACTTGTTGCTCTTTCGCGCGTGATAAACGCAAAGAATTCGCTCCCCATCTTGTCGGACTTCATTTTTGATGTTCGCGGAAACGTACTTAAACTTACAGCCTCTGACAGTGAGAACACCATGCGCACGACGCTTGAGCTGGTGGAAAGCGAAGGCGATGTGACGTTCGCCATCGGCAACCATGACCTGCTTGAGGCAGTGAAAGGATTTTCGGAGCAGCCCATAACAATAGAGGTGAACAAAGAAGACAACATTGCGACGATAACATACCAAAACGGCCAGTTCTCTCTTCCGATAGAAAACGCCGATGAGTTTCCCCAACCGCAGACTGTAAGCGATGACGCCCAAGTGATAAACATTCCCTGCGGCTTGTTGGCCGACAACATCAACCGTTCGCTTTTCGCCACGGCGCAAGACGAGCTGCGGCCAGTGATGAACGGCGTATATTTCGATTTGACTCCCGAGTGTCTGGCCATAGTGGCAAGCGATGGGCACAAGCTCGTGCGCAACAAGATTTTCTCGGTGAAGAGCGACACGCCCACATCTTTTGTCCTGCCCAAGAAGCCCGCCTCTTTGCTGAAGAACCTTCTCGGAAAGGACGACACCAACGTGTCGATAACATTCGATGACCGCAATGCCGAGATAGACTACGAGGACGGCATACTCTCCTGCCGACTGATAGAAGGACGCTATCCCAACTACAACTCGGTAATTCCCCAAGGCAATCCCAACCAAGTGACCATCGACCGTCAGGCTCTGCTTAGCGCATTGCGCCGCGTGCAGCCGTTTGCCAACGACTCAAGCAACCTCATACGTTTCCATCTTGAGGCAGGGCTCATGCAGTTGGATGCTGAGGACTACGACTTCTCAAAGACGGCAACGGAGAGGATGGCTTGCGAGTATGTGGGCCAGCCCATGAACATTGGCTTCAAGGGTTCGTCGTTCATAGAGATACTCTCCAATTTCGATTGTCAGGAGGTCGTGATACAGTTGGCCGACCCGAGCCGTGCGGGCATCGTGCTGCCGTCGGAGCAACCCGAAAACCAGAATGTGCTCATGCTCATGATGCCGATGCTCATCAACGAATAAGGTGGAAGTAGAGGTATGAGACTGAATTTACAAAAGCCTCTTGTCGTGTTCGACTTGGAGACGACGGGGCTTGACATTGTTAAAGACCGCATAATACAGATTTCCTATATAAAGGTAAGCCCGGACGGTAGCGAAGAGCGCGGCAACCATATGGTAAACCCCGGAATGCCCATACCCGAGGTGGTGTCGCAGCTCACGGGGATAACTGATGCGGATGTGGCCGACAAACCCACGTTCAAGGACTTGGCCGCCGCACTGTGCGCAACTTTCAAGGGATGTGACTTCGCAGGGTTCAACTCCAACCATTTCGATATTCCCGTTCTTGCCGAGGAGTTCTTGCGTGCCGGAATTGACTTCGACTTCAGGAAGTGCCGACTGATAGATGCGCAGACCATCTTCCACAAGATGGAACGCCGCAACCTCGCCGCAGCCTACAAGTTCTATTGCGGACGTAGTATGGAAGATGACTTCGAAGCCCACCGCGCCGACCAAGACACGGAGGCTACCTATCGTGTGCTCATGGGCGAACTCGACAGATACAATCCTGCAACAGAACCTGACCCTGAACGGCAGTTGCCCAACGATATGGACTTCTTGGCAGAGTTCTCCAAGCAGAACAACAATGTTGACTTCGCAGGGCGCATAGTCTGGGCAGAGCTCAAGGGACGCGACGGCAAGACACAGATGGGGCCCGACGGCAAGCCTGTGCTTGTGGAGGTGTTCAACTTTGGCAAGCACAAGGGTGAACCAGTGTCGCAGGTGTTGCGCTACGACCCCGGATATTTCAGTTGGGTGCTTGCAGGCGACTTCACCTACGACACCAAACAGGTACTCACACGCATCAGACTCCGCGAAAGCAAGTTCTTGAAGTCATGATCAATGTACACACAAAACAATGTTGAAGGGCAAACACATAGTATTGGGCATAACAGGCTCTATAGCAGCCTATAAGGCGTGCCTTATAATCAGAGCGCTGGTAAAGCGCGGGGCAGAGGTGCAGGTGGTCATAACCCCGGCAGGCAAGGAGTTCATCACTCCCATAACGCTCTCGGCCTTGACGCAAAAGCCGGTCATAAGCGACTTCTTTTCACAGCGCGACGGCACGTGGCACAGTCATGTGGCTTTAGGCTTGTGGGCCGATGCTATGCTTGTGGCGCCTTGTACGGCATCTACTCTCGGCAAGATGGCCAATGGCATAGCCGACAATATGCTCATCACCACTTATCTTTCGATGAAAGCCCCCGTGTTTGTCGCTCCCGCGATGGACCTGGACATGTACCGTCATCCCACGACACGCCAAAACATGGAGAGGCT
>CAVHDN010000148.1:0-5899 GCA_963634315.1 Flexilinea sp.
TCATACAATTGTGGCCCCGACCAGATAAACAAGGCCATACACCGTTCCAAGGGCGAACGGGACTACTGGCAGATTTACCCATACCTGCCAAAGGAAACGCGTGGCTATGTGCCCGCCTTTATTGCAGCCAACTACATCATGACCTATTATTGCGACCATAATATATGTCCCATGACCACACGTTTGCCTGCCAAGACCGACACGGTCATGGTTAGCCGTGATGTGCATTTCGAGCAGATAGCGGCCGTTTGCAACATTGACATGGAGCAGTTGCGCACACTGAATCCAGCATATAGGCGCGATGTGGTGCCTGGGCAAACAGAGTTGTCGCCCATACGCTTGCCGCAAACTGAAGTGGGGAAGTTCCTGAACAACGAAGATTCCATATACAACTACCGCACTAACGAACTCCTTTCCAAACGTACTGAGGTGGAAGTAAACGACGAGAAACCAACATTCGTCAGCAAACGGAAGTCAGGTGGCAAAAGCAGCCGCGGCAGAGCATCAAAGAGTCGCTCACGTTCAAAGAGCATAACGGTGAAGAGCGGCATGACCCTGTCAGAGATTGCCAAGAAGAACGGTACCACCGTGGCTAAGCTTAAGAAGCTCAATGGAATAAAAGGCTCGAACATACGTGCCGGCAAGAAATTAAGGGTGAAATAACATTGCCTTAATCTTCCTCTCCAACATGCGCAAGAGTGTTGGCGAGGAAGATTTTTGTTCTTCAATACACGATAACCATACAGGAGGAATGACTATGGACGATGAGCAGACGAAGCGCGATGCCGCCGACGAGAAGATGATAGACGATGCCTTTCGGCATCTTTTGGACACCTATTTGGCGTCACGCCATCGGAAAAAGGTCGATATAATAACCAAGGCATTCAACTTCGCGCGCCAAGCCCACAAGGGCGTTCGCCGCTTGTCTGGAGAGCCTTACATAATGCACCCTATTGCTGTGGCTCAGATAGCTTGCGAGGAAATTGGGCTTGGCTCAACGAGCATCTGTGCCGCTCTGTTGCACGATGTGGTGGAGGACACCGACTACACTACCGAGGACATCGAAAACATCTTCGGTTCAAAGATAGCCCAGATAGTGGATGGGCTGACCAAGATAAGCGGGGGTATCTTTGGCGACCAGGCTTCAGCACAGGCGGAGAATTTCAAGAAGCTGTTGCTCAACATGAGCGACGACATAAGGGTGATACTGATAAAGATATGTGACCGTCTGCACAACATGCGCACTCTGGCCAGTCAACCCGCCAACAAGCAGTATAAGATAGCAGGAGAGACGCTATACATATACGCTCCTTTGGCCAACCGACTTGGCCTCAACAAGATAAAGACCGAGCTTGAAGACCTTAGCTTCCGCTATGAACATCCTGACGCCTACGCTTCCATAGAGCAAAAACTTGCCTCCACGCAAGCTTCGCGCCACACTCTTTTCGACCAGTTCACAGCCCCCATTGAGCAGGCTCTTGACGAGATGGGACTCAGATATGTCATCAAGGAACGTGTGAAGAGTCCTTACTCCATTTGGAGTAAGATGCAAAACAAGCATGTGACCTTTGAGGAAATATATGATATACTCGCTGTGCGCATAATATTCACACCTAAGGACCGCGCCAACGAGATAAACGAATGCTTCAACATATACGTTGCCATAAGCAAGATATACAAGTCGCACCCCGACCGTCTGCGTGATTGGCTCAACCATCCTAAGGCCAATGGCTATCAGGCTCTCCATGTTACGCTAATGTCCAAGCAGGGCCGATGGATAGAAGTACAGATACGTTCCGACAGAATGGATGAGATAGCCGAGCAAGGCTTCGCTGCACATTGGAAGTACAAAGAGGGTGAGGATGGCGAGGTGAGCGAAAGCGACAACGAGCTTAACGACTGGCTGCACACCATCAAGGAGATACTCGACGACCCGCAGCCTGACGCAATGGACTTTCTTGACGCCATAAAGCTCAACCTCTTCTCGTCGGAGATATTCGTCTTTACTCCAAAGGGTGAGATAAAGACCATGCCAGCCGGTTGCACGGCACTTGATTTTGCCTTTTCGATACACACGTTCCTAGGAAGCCATTGCATTGGGGCTAAGGTCAACCATAAGCTTGTGCCATTGAGCCATAAGCTGAAGAGCGGCGACCAAGTGGAGATACTTACATCGAAGTCGCAGCATGTGCAGCCGTCTTGGATAAACTTCGCGTCAACGGCCAAGGCGAAGGCGAAGATACAAGCCATATTGCGTCGCAACGGACGCGAGATACAGCGGCAGGGCGAGGATATACTCACGGAATTTCTCAAGAAGAACAACATTGAGTATTCCAACTCCGCCGTGGACCAGCTCATGGCTTTCCATGACATTGACCGCAGGGACGACTTCTTTCAGGCTCTCGGCGAGAAGATCATATTGCTCGGCGACAAGGACATTGACGAGCTCAACGGCAAGCACCGCAAGGGCAAGCCTTCCAAGGGTTGGCGCAAGTATGTGCCATTCTTGGGCACGGGGAAAGGACACGACGAAGAGCCGGACAAGTCGGAGTTGTTTGTCGTTCCAGACAAGTTCAACCGCAAGAAGCCCATCTACATAACCGACGACAACATAGGACAGTACAAGTTCATGCATTGTTGTCACCCCATTCCCGGTGATGACATTCTCGGTTTCATTGACAATAAGAAAGAGATAGAGATACACCGACGCTCATGTTCTGTTGCGGCTAAGCTCAAGTCGAGCTACGGCAACAGGATACTCGACGCGAAGTGGGACATGCACCGCAAGCTGTTCTTCGACGCTACTGTGCACATTCAGGGCATAGACCGTATAGGTATGCTGAATGAAGTGACGGAGGTCATTTCCAAAAGGCTGAACGTCAACATGCACAAGGTGACCATAACCTGCGAGGAAGGCATATTTGACGGTACGCTTGAGTTGAGGGTGCACGACCGCAACGATGTGAAAACCATTATTGATGCGCTCAAAGCCATAAACGGGTTGCAGGAAGTGTCGCAGATACTGTGAACCTCTGCCCCATATCTATGTCATGCGGAAGTATGCGGCGATTTGTCAGAGACCAACATCTCCCTATTAAGTAAACGACAAGAACATAAAACCAAACAATCCATAAACCGAACAAAAAACAAAACTAAGAATGAAAAGAATATTCATCATGTCTCTTCTCGCCATGTTTGTGGCGGTAGCTGCGAATGCGGCAAGCAAATACGACAATCCCGACACCATAGTAGTGGCTCGCGACGGCACGGGAGAATTCCGCAATGTGGCAGAGGCGCTTGAGGTGTGCCGTGCATTCATGGACTACCACAAGGTCATCTACGTGAAGAAAGGCACTTACAAGGAGAAAATCGTAGTGCCGCAATGGCTCACCAACATTGAGATATTGGGTGAAGACTGCGCCAACACCATCATCACCTATGATGACCACGCCAATATCAAACTTCCCGGAACCGATCGTGGCATGGGCACTTTCCGCACCTATACAGTGAAGGTGCAGGGCAGTGGCATAACATTCCGCAACATAACGATAGAGAACAATTCGCCACGCATGGGACAGGCTGTGGCTCTGCATACCGATGGCGACCGCATCGTGCTCATCAACTGTCGTCTGCTTGGCCATCAAGACACCGTCTATACCGGTACGGCGGGCACACGATTGCTGTTCAAGGACTGCTACATAGAAGGTACAACCGACTTCATCTTTGGCCCCTCCACAGCTTGGTTTGAGGGCTGCACAATACACAGCAAGGCCAACTCCTACATTACTGCGGCCTCAACGCCCAAAGACCAGCCCTATGGCTACGTGTTCAACCGCTGCCGCCTTACCGCCGACAGCACTGTCACCAAGGTCTATCTCGGCCGTCCGTGGCGTGACTATGGCTACACGCTGTTCATGGATTGTGAGATGGGCGGACACATACGTCCCGAAGGTTGGCACCATTGGCAGAAAGAACGTGAAAACACCGCACGGTATATGGAATACAACAACCACGGAGCTGGAGCGGATGTATCAAAGCGTGTGTCATGGAGCCATCAACTCTCCAAGAAGGAAGCCTCCAAGATAACCATGGCCGCAGTGTTCAGCATCAACGACGCGTGGACTCCCCAATATTGACTAAATATAATATTCCGCCGCATCCACAAGGCCGGCTCTGAGAGCATATTTGGTGGCCTCGTGCACGTTATTCACACCTATCTTCCGGAAGATGTTCTTGCGGTGGGTGTTCACAGTGTGGAAGCTCGACACCCTCTTTTCCGCTATCTCGCGCGTTGTCATGCCGAGGGCGATGTCTTTCAGTATCTCAGTCTCGGTGTGAGTGAGCCGTGTCTCCTCTTCCGTCTTGATTTGTGGTGCGAGCATGGTCTCCATCATACGTTGACAGATGTACCTACGCCCTTTTGCCGCTTGACTTAAGCACGAGTGTATCTCGTCGAGCGGCGAGTCTTTCAGTAAGACACTGAAGTTTTGCGATTGTGCCACCAGACGCCGCACGAAGTCAAGCGTAAGTTCAAACGAGAAGAGCACCCACTGCGTTTGTGGAAACCGCTCGTTGAGTATGAGCAGCTCAGCCTCATCGTTGAAGTCGAAGAGCGTGTAGTCGAGCACTACCACGGCGTTCGCATCTTCTGCGAGCAGAGCCATAAGACTAGCCTTGTCTGTAGCGTGTCGGCAGAGCCAGTCGCAGTTGCTGCCGCACACATACATCAACCCCGCACGTGTTATTTCCTGGTTATCGGCCAATATCACAGTCATGCGCCTATTCCGTTTCGCAATGTGTAAAACCCATTTCGCGGGCCTTCTCCTTTGTGAATGTGAAGTATATGGCCTCCCCTTCGGTACATATCTCGCCCTTTGAGTTTTCAATGGTCACGGCAATGTAGGCCAGATTGCGCCTCATCTCCTTCAGTCTGGCACGTATCGTTATTTGCGGCTCTGTCGTCATTACGGGCTTGCGGTATCTAACCTCAAGCTTCGACGTTACGCCCGTAGTTTGCAGTTGACTGAACATCACCCATGAGGCACACTCATCAATGAGCGTGGCCTGTATGCCTCCATGCAGCGTGTCAATCCATCCTTGGTAGTGCGTCTGGGGTTTCCAGATGCAAACCACATCGTCGCCGTCCTGATAGAATTCCATTTTAACGCCCAACGGATTGTCGGGAGAGCAGCCAAAGCAGTCGTAGCCTTTCTTTGACAACCATACGTTCTTTATCTTTCGCATATTGTTTTTATTTGTTTTCCCCTATAGAGTCTTCTTTTCTGTATAGCCAATGGGCCACGTGCATTCCACAGAGCCGCTGTGCCAGTTTGCTGGCAGTCAAAGGCAAAGGGCAAGGTCTGCGTTGAACCCTGCCCTTTGTTTTGGTCATGCCTAAAGGCTCGCTATGTATTTACAGATGGCCTGTACTCTGTTTAGAGATGCTCTTCTTCCTCGCTTTCCTTAGTGTTTTCGGTGAATTGGAAGTCCACTATCGGGAGCTGTCGGTCAATGGCGGAGTTGAACGAGATGATGGTTTCACTCCTCGAGAGGCCCAACGGCTGCAGCTTGTCGTGTATAATGTTCAGCAGATGATGGTTGTTTATAGCATAAATCTTTATGAAAAGGTCGAAGTCGCCAGTGGTGTAATGGCACTCAACCACCTCGGGTATCTTCTTCAACTCAGTAACAACTTTGTCGAAACTCTCAGGATTGCGCAGGTTTAGTCCTATGTAGGCACACGTCTCATAGCCTATTTTCTCAGGGTCGATGATGAACTGCGAACCTTTGAGGATGCCAATCTTTGTGAGTTTCTGTATTCTTTGGTGAATAGCTGCGCCACTAACGTTGCAGGCACGCGCTACTTCAAGGAACGGAATACGCGCGTCTTCTGCTATCA
>CAVHDN010000149.1:0-5878 GCA_963634315.1 Flexilinea sp.
CAGTAGTCTCTATGTGCGGTCGTTCGAGGCAAAGCATCACCCGACTCTTGCGCCACGCCTTAGGCACACTGACCGTCTTGGCGTACCACGCATTGCCCACATAGTGGCGCGACGGTGTGAGGAAGAACGGGAACTTCATGTTGCCCGCCTCACGGTAGCGCGCCATGTAGGGATTGAAGTAGAACGACGAGTCGTAGAGACTGCCCGTCCACCGTGTGTCCACGGTCACCATGTCACCCTTGCCGTTGGTGAGCATGGACCCCGGCAGAGTTATCTTGTCGCCAAGCGTGGGCTTGTCGCCCTGCGAGAACGCCCACTCACCACTAAGGTCTATGGTTTGCGCATTGGCGGCCAAGCATATGACTGCCAATGCCACTGAAAGAAGTCTTTTCAAAATATGAATGTTTTTATTTGCTCTTACCTTGCCTGTTTCACCTCAACGCTCTTCACCTCCTCGCCAGTGGTCTTCACGTTGGCCTCACGCGGGAAGTATATTGGCATGTCCTTTTGCAGAGGCAGCACCCTAAGCTCCAGCGTCCGACAGTTGGGGTCGAGTCGCCACAGACCATACTGCATCGGCCGTCCGTTGTAGAAGTTGTCGTCGATGAGTTTGCCGTCAGCATAGAGTCGGGCACAGTCGCCACGGTAGCTTATGTTGAGCAGAGCGTCCTTGCGTGCATCGCCCTGCGGCAGATTGCTTATGGTATAGACAGCCGCCTTGTTGAAGTCCTCATCGGTAGGAGCTTCCGCCACCTTTGCCCTGCCATTGCTTATGGTGCGCTGGCCCTGCGCCTCGCTCACCTTAGTCACCGCAGGTTTGGCATATTGCGCAGTGGAGTTTGTCTCCTGCAAGAACAAGTGGTTGGCCTCCTCCTCATTAAGAAGATAAATGTTGCCGCACACCGCTTGCTTAGTGCCCTTCGGCTTCACATTGCGCAAGGTCTTCCCGTTGAAACTAATTTCCGTGGGCACACCCTTTATCTGCTGCAGATAAACCTTTCCGTCGCGCTTGGCCACTATCTGCGCCGTGGCATAGGCCATGCCGTCGATATTGACGGGGAAGATGCACACCGTGCCTGCCGGAATGGTGACAGGCTTGCGCGGAAACTTCACTCCGCACACCTCAAACTGCACTCCCTGCTTGTCGCCCAAGTTCTGCAGACGCTCGTAGTTGTTCACGAACACGAAGCCACTCTTGCCGTCGGTGCGGTAGGCCCAGCGCAACTGTTTGTCGTCACCCTTGGTCAAACTCTGTGGGGTGGGGAACTGTGCGTCCATCGGGGCGAGCACATCACCGTAGTCCTGCATGAAGAGGTGCAACTTGCGTAGTGTGTAGAAATGAGGATTGCGCTGACCGAACTCGTTGAGCGGAGCCTGAAAGTCGTAGGTCTTCACAGGCAGGTCATTGTTGTAGGTGCCAGGCGTGCGCTGGTTCTCGTTCATGGTAGTGAGCTTCCCGTCAGGGTTAGTACCGCCGTGATACATGTAGTAGCCCAGAAGGTTACTGCCGCTGCCCAGCTTCACCACAGCCATCGAGTAGGCATCCTCGGGATAGAGGAATACACGACGATGGTAGGAGGTCATCATACCGCCACCAAGTTCACAAGTGAAATAAGGATACTGTTCGTCGCCTTTGGTCGTCTGTTCCTTCTGCTCGCCCAAAGCCTCGGTCGCTATGGCCGTGGAACTGCGGAACGCCTTGAAGTTGAAAGCCTTGTAGTAGTTGCCTGCCGTCTCGTCGGTCGTCCTGTCCCAAAAGCCGTCGGCATAGTCGCCATAGAGGGGAAGCATCTCGCCGTAGGGCACAGGAGTGCGCAGCTCCGGCCATCCGGTGCGCGTGTAGAACGGAAGGTCGAAGCCCACGTTCAGTGCAATGCGCTTGAGGGCCATCAGGTAACTGCCCTTGCCACGGTACTCATTGTCAAACTGTGCGGCCACCACTGGTCCGCCGTCTTTCCACTGAAGTCCCTGCACTTGGGTGAATATCTGTCGGTATAGCTTTTCGGCATAGCCAAGGAAGGTGGGGTTCTCCTCTCTCATCTTACAGCCCTTCTCAAACATCCAGTCGGGTATGCCGCCGTTGCGCACCTCACCGTGGCAGAACGGACCGAGGCGGAGCACCACAGGCATGTTCTCCTTCTTGCACACCTCAAGGAAACGGCGCAGGTCGCGCTGACCGCTCCAGTCGAACACTCCCTCTTGCTCTTCAATGTGGTTCCAGAACACGTAGGTGGCCACGATGGTCACTCCACCCTCCTTCATCTTCCTCACCTCCTGCTCCCATTCGTTGGCGGGCAGACGTGAGTAGTGCACCTCGCCCATTACGGGCATGACGCGCTTGCCATCGATGAAGAGACTCCGTGAGTCCCATTTCACTGTGGGGGGTTGTGCTGAAAGTGGCGTGGAAGCCAAAAGAACGCAGCTGATGGCTGCAAACATTTTTGGTAGTAGTCTCATTGTTTGTTGTGTAAATTGTATCGCCCACAAAGTTAATACTTTTTGTTGTGGCAGACAAATAGACTGATGAATGAAAATGAATGGATTATCTTACGACAGTCTTTAGAACCCACCTTTGGGCAAAGTAGAGTTTTGTATGCACGGTGCATGCGCTGGATACATTCCCGATTTGGGCATAAAGAGGAAAACACGTATCTTTGCAGACAGCATGAGAGAGATAGACAAATATAAAGTGGTGGCGGCACTGGTGAGAGGTTTCTTTGAGGCCTTCACGTCAGGCGTGATAGACTGCCACGTGAGCGACCGACGTGAAAAGACCGCCCCGAAAACCATAAAGCAAACCATGCTCAACCATTACGGAAGCATAGCCAGGGAGTTTCACGACCAACTCACCTACACCATAGCTACCATGAACTACGACATGGTGACCATAGCCGCAAAGGTGAGGGAGGAGCAAAAGAACGGTCTGACCCCAGAGCGACTGCTGCGAGTGGTCTGTACCGACGATGCCATGCACCAAGCGGTGGTGACTGAATACAAGCGCAACTTCGCCCTACTGCTCAACGGACGCTATGCCACGGCACAGGAACACTTCGACAACTACGCGCGCAACACCGGTGAGAAGGCCACGATAGACACAACGGCGGCAATACGCATGACAGTAAAGACCGTGATAGAGTCTTATGTTAGGGGTGTCAAGTGCGGCATGGAGAAGAAGGCACGCATCGATAGGGTGACCATACTGCTGCTGTTGATAAACACCATGAACCTGCTTCTCAACGATGAGCCGCTGGGCGAGAATGCCGCAGAGGCGCGAGACCTAAACGAAGTGCTACTGAAGGCTTGTCGCACGGAGGGCAACATCAAGACCCTGCTGGAAGAGATGGACGCCACGTTCACGCGACTGGCCAATCAGTGAGGCGGGAGCATACGAGGCAAGCAAAAGGAGAAACAAACATCGTTACTACAACAAACAATAAAAAAAACTACAACAATGAGAAAACTAATCCTATTGGCTGTGCTGGGAGCCTTTGCGCTGTCGGCAGCGGCCCAGTTCTCCAAACCAAGACGTGAATATGTGGAATGGCTCGTGACGGCCGACAAGCAGAGCCGCACGTACAAGACAGGCGAAAAGGCCACCATTACCATCGAAGCCTACAAGGGAGGCAAGCCCCTCGACGGAGTGACGCTCTACTACCAGACGGGCGACGAGATGTTCTTGTCTGGGGAAAAAGACTCAACCGTGTTTCGCGACGGACGGGTGACTATAGACATGGGCACTCGCACTGAGCCGGGTTTCAGGGCGTGCGACCTTAGGTTTATCGTATATGGCAAGACCTACAAGGACTTGGTGAAACTCGCCTACGAACCGGAGAACATACGGTCGTTCACCGCTATGCCCGAGGATTTCGACAGCTTCTGGAAGAAAGCCTTGAAGGAGGAGGGCAAGGTGGACATCAACGCTGAGACTACGCCACTGCCGCAGTACTCCACCGACAAGGTGGAAGTGTCGCTTGTAAAGCTCACCGTGGGACCCGACGGCCGCAACATGTACGGCTACCTCACACGTCCGAAGGACGGCCAGAAACATCCCGTGCTGTTCTGTCCACCCGGTGCGGGAGCGGCCAAGATAAGTCCAACCACATTCTACAGTGAGCGTGGTTTCATCTACCTTAACGTCAACATACATAGTGGGTGCAACCCCGAGCTGGACGACGAGGCCTATGCCAAGGCTCGCAAGGTGGCCGACAACTACAATCGCCGAGGCATTGGCGACAAGCAGACGTTCTACTACCGCAGCGTCTATGCCGGATGCTCGCGCTGCATCGACTTCCTCTGCAAGCTGAGCGACTGGGACGGGCGCAACGTGGGTGTGACCGGTGGTAGCCAAGGTGGTGCTCTGACCATTGTGACCGCCGCACTCAACCCCAAGGTGACGTTCTGCTCACCTTTCTATCCTGCACTCTGCGACTTGCTCGGTTTCAAGAATGGCAGAGCTGGCGGTTGGCCTAAGTATTTCCAGACAGGCGACGAACAAAAGGGAGCGGCCGAGACACTGCCCTACTATGACGTGGTGAACTTTGCAAGGCTTCTGAAATGCCCAGTGTTCTACTCGTTCGGCTACAACGACGACACCTGTTCGCCTTCCTCGACCTTTGCCGCCTACAATGCGATAACAGCACCAAAGACCTTGTCGATAACACCATCGAGCGGCCACTGGCGTTTCCCCGAGACTAATGACGAGTCGGTGGAGTGGATGAAGAAGCAATGTGGTGAAAAATGAAGAGGGAAGAGAGAAGAACTCAATAGGTTCTTCTCTCTTCCCTCTTCACTATTCAATTACCTTTAGGCGGGTTCTAAAATTAGATAAAGATATACTTCAGCACAAACAGCACTGCAAGTATCCACATGGTAATGTTCAGCTTCTTGAAGTTGCCGCACAGAGCGTTTATCGCCACATAGCTAATCATACCGCAGAGAATACCGTCGGAAATGCTGTAGGCCAGAGGCATCATTATGATGGTGATGAAAGCCGGTATAGACTCAGCATAGTCGTCCAGGTCGATGTCCTTGATGGGGCTAAGCATGAACAAGCCCACGATGACGAGCACAGGTGTTGTGGCTGCCGAAGGAATGGCGAGGAACACTGGAGCGAAGAACAAGGCCACGATGAAGCACACCGTAGTGGCAAAGGCCGTGAGTCCGGTGCGTCCGCCCTGGGCCACGCCCGAAGCACTCTCCACATAGGTGGTCGTGGTGCTCGTGCCGAAGCATGCTCCTGCTACGGTAGCGATGGCATCGGCCATGAATGCCTTGTTCAGACCGGGTATTCTTCCGTCCTTATGCATCATGCCTGCCTTGGTGCAAACGCCGACGAGCGTACCCATGGTGTCGAACATATCGATGAAGAGGAAGGTGAACACGATGACCACCATGTCGAGCGAGAGTATGTCGGTGAACTGGAACTTGCAGCATATAGGCTCAATCGATGGGGGCACGGCAACGAGACCGTCGAAGTGGGTCAGTCCCATGGGAATGCCTATGAGGGCTGTGAGGAGAATGCCTATGAGCAAGTTGCCCGGCACCTTCTTCACCACGAGCATGCCAGTGATTACCAAGCCAATCACGCCGAGCAGCGCAGTGCCTTCGGTGAGTTTGCCAATGCTTATGAGCGTGGCTTGGTTATCCACTATTATGCCTGCGTTCTTCAGTCCGATGAAAGCTATGAACAAGCCTATGCCCGCGCCGATGGCACGTTTGAGCGATACGGGAATGGCATCGACAATGAGCGAGCGGATCTTCGTGACAGTGAGGATGATGAACAGAATGCCCTCAACGAGTATTGCCGTGAGGGCAAACTGCCAGGGATAGCCCATGGTGAGGCATACCGTATAGACGAAGAATGCATTGAGACCCATGC
>CAVHDN010000150.1:0-5851 GCA_963634315.1 Flexilinea sp.
TCTAAAGGTATTGGCTATAATAAAAACTATTCAGGCACATACAATGGCGTATCTTATACTAAGGGACTAAAGATACAGTCTTCCACAAGTATTACTTTTAAATCAGCGGCCACTTCCACAGTTACAATCGTTCAGTCTTTGGCAAAAAATGATGGTAACAACATCGCTTTCGACGGAAGCAAACTGTCAGGTCGTGTTGATGACACAACAAATAAAGTTGGTGTTTATACTATAGAGAATGTGGCTGATGGCGACCATACTATATCGAGGGGGTCGGGTGAAGCAGGTATTTTGTTTGTTAAGGTGGAATATACCGGTGCTGTTTTGACAGTATTGGCCACCCCCACCATCACTTTCGACTCTGCCAGTGGTGAGGTTACAATAGCACAGGCCGACAATGCCGATGTTTACTACACCACCGACGGCACAGAACCGTCATCAAGCAATGGCACAAAGTATGAAGCACCGTTCACTGCAGCTGACGGAACAGTTGTTAAGGCAGTGGCTGTTGGCGATGGAACGTCAACCACCAACTCTTCTGTGGCTTCGCAAACCGTGCTCCTAACCACTGTTACCATAGAACTTCCCGTAGTAAAGAGCTTCAATGGCTCTGTGGCCATAAGTTGCGCCACAGCCAACACCAAGATAGAGTATGCCTTGGATGGCGCAGACTATGTGGAATACACCCGTTCGTTCACCGTAACTAAGGATGTTACGATTAAGGCAAGGGCAAGTCGCGACAACTGCACAACAGTTGAGACCGATGAAATCGCTGTGAAAGCTGTTCCTGCCAATACAAAGAGCAAGACCATCTATATGGGCTATGGCTCGTTTACCACAAGCGATGGCGGTTTGACGCTCGTAGGCAAGGAAGGAGATGCCGCCTACGGCTACTCGTTGAAGACGATTTCTGGTAAGACGTTCTCTGGTGCCAGCAAAATAGCATATGACGGGGGTACTAGAACAGCAATAAAAGCTTCGAATGGTGCACAGACCACAATGACATTGCCTGAAGGAGTGAAGGCTACGAAGCTCACATTGTATAGCTATGTTAACTATGCGATAGATAAGAACTGCGGATGGAAGGAAGTGAATGGAACAGACTACACAGAGCAGGTGAATGACATACCGATGGGATCTACAGATGCAAGTAATCCCGATGTTCGCATCTTCCCGCTTGACAACGTGGAGGGGACCATAACGTTTACAAATACAGGGCTTCAGCTGTGCTTCATCATTGCCCTTGATGTTATAGAGAGTGAGGAGGTATCCGTCTCCAGCGCAGGTCTCGCTTCTTATTGCAGCGCCAACGCCCTTGACTTCAGCGGTCAGACCGACGTTGAGGCTTACGTTGCCGCTTCCTACACAGGCAATGTTGTCAACATGCAGAAGGTGGAGCAAGTGCCCGCCAACACAGGTATCATATTGAAGAGCGTGTCAGGTGACGCAGCCACAGTGAGCGTTCCAATCGTTGAAAGCGCCACAGCTCCTGCCGCCAATCTGCTCGTAGGCATTACCGCCGAGACCAGCGTAGAAGCATCTGCCGACGGTTCCTACAACTACATCTTCGCCAACGGCACATCAGGCGTAGGCTTCTACAAACTTACAGCCGCCCACACTCTGGCCGCAGGCAAGGCATATCTGCACACCACCGAGGACTTGCTGGCCATAGACAATGCCAAGAGCATAAGCATGTCGTTTGGCGGCGAGACCACAGGCATTAGCAACGTGAGCAACAAGGCCCAAGACAATGGCGCTTACTACACGCTCAGCGGTCTGCGCGTGGATGCTCCCACCAAGGGACTCTACATCAAGAACGGCAAGAAGGTCATTGTGAAGTGATGACGAGGCCGATTCAAACAATACAACAACAAATGTTCAACAACATCAATCAACAACGAATCATGACAAAGAAAAGATATATGAAGCCGCAGACTACGGCTATGCAGATAGAGACAGCACAGATGCTCGCTAATTCAGGCTTTGGCGTTAATGCTTGTGGCATCTATGAAGAAGGTGTCAACGTTGACCTCTCGAAGAGAAACACAGGCGATGTGTGGGGTCTTGACGACGAGGAATAATAATGCATAGCCCATGTAGAGTGGGCACAACAGCCAACGGGCTAAACACGGCGACGGTTGTGTTTAGCCCGTTTTTTAGTATCTTTGCAGTCCGTATGCAAACCATCTTCAACCGCTATTCAGCCCATTACCACTCCCTCACGGCCTTAGGCCTGCCCATAGTAGTGGGTCAGGTGGGCACCATCGTGCTCGGCTTCGCTGACACCCTCATGGTGGGCCACCACAGCATGGTGGAGTTGGCCGCCGCCAGCTTCGTCAACACCCTCATGACCCTCTTCATAGTCTTCGCCCTCGGCTTCTCCTACGGCCTGACACCCATAGTGGGGCAACTGTCGGGGCGCGGCGAAGACAGTAGCATTGGCGGCGTGATGCACAACGGTCTCGCCGCCAACCTCGTGCTCGCCACCATCATCGTGGCCTTGCTCACCGTCATCTACGCCAACATCGGACGGCTCGGACAGCCCGAAGAGCTGCTGCCCCTCATGCGTCCCTACTGGCTTGTGAGCATGGCCTCCATGCCTTTCGTGTGCGTGTTCAACTGTTTCAAGCAGTTCTACGATGGCCTCGGCCACACCAAGGTGCCCATGTATGTGCTCATTGGCGGCAACGTGCTCAACATCGTAGGCAACTATCTGCTCATCTACGGAGCCTTTGGTCTGCCCGAACTCGGTTTGTTGGGCGCCGGCATAGCCACTCTCGCCTCACGCGTGGCCATGTGCCTCGCCCTGTTGGTTGTGTTCTTCGCCTCACCCCGCTACCGCCTTTACAGTCGCGGCTTCCTTTCCGCCCACCTCAACAAAGCCCACTTCCGCCATGTCAACGCACTTGGCTGGCCCGTGGCATTGCAGATGGGCATGGAGACCTCCGCCTTTTCGCTCACAGCCATCCTCGTGGGCTGGATAGGCACAACGGCCTTGGCCGCCCATCAAATCATGCTCACCGTGTCGCAACTGTTCTATATGGTCTATTACGGCATGGCCGCCGCCGTGTCCATCCGCGTGAGCCACTTCCACGGACAGCGCGACCTGCGCGCCGCCAACGACACCGCCACTGCCGGTTTCCACCTCATACTGCTCATAGCCTGCATCGTTTCAGTGCCCATATTCCTGCTCCGCAGCCACATAGGACTGTGGTTCACCGACAGCAACGAGGTGTGCGCCCTTGTGGCCCAGGCCATAGTGGTGCTCATAGTCTATCAGTTTGGCGACGGTCTGCAGTGTACCTTCGCCAACGCCATGCGCGGCTTGGCCTGCGTGAAGCCCGCCATGGGCGTGGCCTTCTTCTCCTATTTCATAGTATCTTTGCCCCTTAGTTGGTTGCTCGGCATACACCTCGGTTTCGGCCTCGTGGGCATCTGGGCCGCCTTCCCCGTGTGCCTGACCTGCGCCGGAGTGCTCTACTACACCTTCTTCCGCCGCGCTCTGCGTGCAGAAGCGGCCAAGGCCAAACAAGCATGAACGCCCCACAACGATGAACCAATCCACACTCGACTACATAGCCACCCACGCCAACGACGACGTGCGCCAGCTGGCCCTCAAGGGAGCTCCGGCCGATGTTGACATGGCCTTTGCCCTCGACCAGATAGCCGGACGGCAGACCGCACGTCGCAAGTTGCCCTCGTGGAACACTACCGACGGCATAGTCTATCCGCCCCACCTCTCCATGGAACAGTGTTCCGGCGAGTCGGCGGCAACCTACAAGGCAGCTATTGCCCGAAGGCTCCTGCCCCGTGGCGGCAGACTTGTTGACCTCACGGGCGGCTTCGGTGTCGATTTCTCCTTCCTTGCCTCGGCCTTCCATGAGGCAGTCTATGTGGAGCGCCAGAGCTATTTGTGCAGTGTGGCGAGCCACAACCTCGCCGTTCTCGGCCTCAATCACGCCACGGTGGTGTGCGGCGACGGTGTGGAATATCTGCAAACCATGCAGTCAGCGTCGCTCATATATGTTGACCCCGCGCGTCGTTCAGCCACAGGCGGCCGCACCTTTGCCATAGCCGACTGCACTCCCGACGTGTCGCTGCTGCGCCCTCAGCTTGTGGCCAAAAGCCAATACACGATGATAAAACTGTCGCCCATGCTCGACTGGCGCAAGGCCGTGGCCGACATGGGTGGACTTGTAGCTGAGGTTCACATAGTGTCGGAGGGTGGCGAGTGCAAGGAACTGCTGCTCGTTTTGCAGGGTAGGGGTGCAAAGCAAGAGGAAGACGACGCCTGCGGTGGAGTAGGGCGCTTGTGTTGTGTCAACGACGGTGTGGCGTTCACCATAGAGGGCAGTAGTCTTGAGTGCAATGAGGGTCTGTGCCGACCGACTTGTGGTGTGGGCTTGACCAAAGTCGCGCTGCAGGAACAGTCGGCAAACATGCAACCAATGTATCTCTATGAGCCCGACGCATCGGTGATGAAAGCCGGTTGTTTCGGTGCGGTGGAGAGTCGTTTCGGTGTTAGTGCCATAAGTGCCAACAGTCATCTTTTCGTCTCCCGCACGCCCATTGTCGGTTTTCCCGGCCGTGCCTTTGTGGTGGAGCGGGCATCGACCATGAACAAGAAAGAGTTGCGGCGCGCACTTGAGGGCATAGGCAAGGCCAACATAACCGTGAGGAACTTCCCCACAAGTGTGGCCGACCTGCGGCGCAAACTGCGCCTTGCCGACGGCGGCGACACCTACATCTTCGCCACAACACTCACTGACGGCACCCACACCCTCCTCGTTTGTCGCCGACAGTGAGCATGATGGACTATTTCATTCAAATGAACTTATCCACCCCTTCTCCATCAACAAAAAACGAGAGGCGTGGAAACATCATGTTTCCACGCCTCTTGACTAAATATGTTACCGACCTTCGGTTACTTGATGGGGCTAACCACGATTACGCAACGGTTCTTGTCGTTGTCGCTGAACGGCTGAACGGTGTCGCCCTTAGCATCAGTCACGATGCGGTTAGCTTCTATTCCATAGTCCTTCACGAGAGCCTCCTTGAACGCCTCGGCGCGCTTCTTGGAGTACTTCATGTTCACCTGAGCGTTACCCGTGCCACGGTCAGCATAGCCCGTCACGCTCACCTTAGCGTCAGGATTGCGCTTCATGAACTCAGCAGTGCGCTTCAGAGCATCCTCAGGTTTGCCCATCTCCGAGCCTCTAATCTTGTAGAAAGCCTCCTCGTGCAGTGTCTCCACCTTCTTAGGCTCTGGCTTAGGCTCCGGTTTTGGTTCCGGCTTAGGCTCTGGCTTTGGTGTGGGCACAGGCTTCGGTTCCGGCTTTGGCTGCTGCACAGGCACTGGCGCAGGAGCCGGTTCCACCTTCTTGTACTTGTGGCCGAAGCGGAAGCTCACGCCTAGCATGGCCGTCAGCATCCAGTCGTCCTGATTGTTGTACTTGGAGTTGAAGCGGTCGTCCAGACTGTTGGCGTTGACCTCCAGCGACACACCGAAACGCTTTGCCGGATTGGTCTCAAGGCGCAAGCCGGCACGGATGTTGTGGCTAAGACGTGTACCGTCCCACACTAAAGGCATGTTGAGGTTCTTGTCGGCAGCGGCCAAGGCGTTGGCCTCGCCATTGTCCCAAGCTGTGGTAAGACCCACACCACCCAACAGTATCACGTTGAGGAAATGCTGGTTCTTAGGCCATATCAAGTTAGACAAGTTGAGCATGAGGTCAGCATCAGTGGTGATGTAATTCCACTTGTACTTGTTGTCCGGCGTGTCAAACCCACTCTTTGCCTGCCATCCGTTCACGTGGAGACGCGCTCCGACTACAGGTGTGAAGTAATGTCC
>CAVHDN010000151.1:0-5819 GCA_963634315.1 Flexilinea sp.
ATTATGTTAGTTGCAAAGTAACCGAAAAAAAACGAGTAAGACAAGTGATACGTAAAAAAAAACGTTGACACCATGTTAAAAACAACTAATGAGCAACGTTCAAAATATTTTTCTCACACTACCGCAAGGCCGTCATAAAGTCGGCCACCACATAACTGCTTCCTCCAACAAACACGAGGTCGCCGTCAGCAGCCGCCCTGACGGCCGATTGGTAAGCTTCGCTTACTGTGGCGAAACAGTCACCTTTGAGTCCGTGACGGGCCGCCTTTTCTTGCAGAGCATGTTCGTCCAGAGCACGTTTGTTGTTTGGCTTTGTGAAGTAGTACGAGGCCTCTTGCGGCAACAGGGCCAGCACTCCATCTACATCTTTGTCGGCCACCATACCAAAAACGATGTGCTTTGCGTGGCACGGCGTAGCTTTGAGCTGTTGGCTAAGATATGTCCATCCACCCACGTTGTGTCCCGTATCGCAAATCACCCTTGGCTTGTCACCCACAGTCTGCCATCGGCCAGCCAGACCCGTACTCTCCGCAACATGGGCAAAGCCCTGTTTTACGCACCTGTCAAGGTCTTTGCCTTGGAAGAGAGTGCTGTTTTCAGCGAGACACTCTATGACCTTAAGTACCGTATTAGCATTTTTCATTTGGTAAAGCCCTGCCAAGTCGCCGTGCACCGTTCCGAACGACACCGTGAGATAGTCCATTCCCCGTCCGTCAGCTGCAAGGTCGGCGGCTACAATTTCTGGGCGGTCTTCGGCAAACACAATCTTTGTGCCCATCTCACGGGCCTTTGCCTCAAACACAGGCCGCGTCTCATCCAAGGCCTCACCTATCACCACAGGCACATCCCGCTTTATTATTCCGGCTTTCTCACCTGCTATTTGCGCCAAGGCGCTGCCCAAGAACTGAGTGTGGTCGAAACTTATGTTTGTAACGACTGAGATTAAGGGAGTGATGATGTTGGTGCAGTCGAGTCGTCCGCCGAGGCCCACCTCTACGACAGCCACATCAACCTTCATGTCGCTGAAATATTTGAAAGCCAAAGCAGTGGTCACCTCAAAGAACGAAGGGTGAAGGGGGTCAAAGAACGTTCTGTGCTCCTCAACGAACCTCACCACATAGTCTTCAGAAACGGGAACGCCGTTGATGCGTATACGCTCCTTGAAATCCACCAAATGCGGCGAAGTGTATAGCCCTACATTATAGCCCGCCTCTTGGAGTATGGAGGCTATGGTGTGCGAGCACGACCCCTTGCCGTTGGTTCCCGCCACATGAATTGTAGGATAGTTGCGGTGAGGATGTCCAAGGTGACTGTCCAATGCTATTGTATTGCTCAGTCCTTCCTTATAGCCCGACGCGCCCTGCCGCTCAAACATCGGCATTTGGTTGAACAGATAGAGTGTAGTTTCCCGATAATCCATGTGCTATATATATAAAGGTACGCCCACGATATAAGCCTAGCCACGGTCACCTTAGTCAAAGGTGACTTTTAGTCAAAGAAGTGCTTGAACTTTTGGAATATCGACTGCTTAGTGGCGTTGTCACCTTTGAAGTTGTCACTGTCGCGGAAACTCTCCACCGCCTCTTTCTCTTTTCGGCTCAGAGTCTTGGGTATATAGACGCTTATGTTCACTATCAGGTCGCCCCTTCCGTGGCCGTAGCCCTGCACTGCGGGCAGTCCCTTGCCCCTCAAGCGCAGAGTCTTGCCGGGCTGCGTACCGTTGTCTATCTTCACCTTCACCTTAGTCCCCTCGATGGTAGGTATCTCCATCTCGCCTCCGAGAGCGGCCGTAGGGAAGTCGAGCAGCAGGTTATAGACCACATCGTTGCCGTCGCGCACGAACGTGTCGTTGTCCTCCTCTTCTATATACACCTGAATATCTCCATTCACTCCATTGTGCGGTCCGGCGTTTCCCTTGCCTGGTACATTCACCACCATGCCTTCGGCCACGCCTGCAGGTATGTTTATTTCAACCACCTCTTCGCCTTTCTCCACTCCGGTGCCGCCGCACTGGTGACATTTGTCCTTTATCACCTTGCCCTCGCCGCCGCACGTGGGGCAAACACTTTGCGTCTGCATCATGCCGAAGATGCTTTGGGCGGTACGGGTGACCACGCCCGCTCCATGACAAGTGGGACACGTCTCGGCTTTGCTGCCCGCTTCGGCTCCGCTGCCGTGACAGTGAGAGCACGTCACATCCTTGCGCACCTTGAACTTCTTGGTGACTCCTGTGGCTATCTCGGCCAATGACAACTTGACCTTCAGTCTCAGGTCGCCGCCGCGATACTGCGCAGGCCTGCGCTGACCGCCGCCGAAACCACCGAAGCCCCTTGCGCGGCCTCCGAAGATGTCGCCAAACATGGAGAAGATGTCGTCCATGTCCATGCCCGCACCTCCGCCGAAACCGCCGAAGCCGCCGCCCGCCGGTCCGTTGAAACCAAACTGGTCATACTGCTGGCGCTTCTGCGCGTCGTGCAACACATCGTAGGCCTCTGCGGCCTCCTTGAATTTCTCCTCTGCCTCCTTGTTTCCGGGATTGCGGTCGGGGTGGTATTTTATGGCTATCTTGCGGTAAGCCTTCTTTATCTCGTCCTCCGACGCGGTCTTGTCCACGCCCAACACCTCATAGTAATCTCTTTTTGCCATTGCTTAAGGTTATATTTACCGTAGTGCGTCTGTCTTTTTATTGGCCCACTGCCACTTTTGCGTGACGTATCACTTTGTCGTTCAACTTATATCCAGCCTGCACACAGTCGAGCACTTTGCCTTTCTTGTCATCGCACATGCCCGGCACCATTGCAATCGCCTCGTGCACATCGGTGTTGAAATCGGCGTCGGCCGTTTCAATCTTTTTCACCCCAAGTCCCTCGAGAGTCTTCTGGAATTTGGTGTATATGAGCTCTATGCCCTCCCTGAGCACCTTGGCGTCGTCGGTCTTCTCACCGTTGGCTATGGCTCGTTCCAAGTCGTCGAGCACGGGCAGAATGGCGGTTATGGCCTTCTCGCCTCCGTTGAGTATGAGTTCCGCCTTCTCCTTGAGCGTGCGCTTGCGATAGTTGTCGAACTCTGCCACGGAGCGCAGATACTTGTCCTTCAGCTCGTCAATCTGTCTGTTGGCTGCATCCAGTGGCGACTCTTCCTTGGCCTCCTCCTTCGCATTATCTGCGGTTTCGTTCTGCTCTTCGGCGTTCTCCTTGGCGCTTTCGGCTGTCTCGGCAGTTTCCTCCTGCTTCGTGTTGACCTCTTTCTCCTCTACATCGCCGTCAGCAATGTTTATGTCCTTTTCGTTTTTCATCCTTTTCTTTGCTTTAATGTTGTTTTCTTACACATTGCAAAAAGCGTGCCGCACAGGGGCTACTCGCCATACATCTTGGCCTTCTGCTCCTTTATGGCCTCGTCGTAGATGTACTGGTCATACTCCATGAGCTTGTCTATCGTGCCGTTGGGCGTAAGCTCTATTATGCGGTCGGCCACGGTCTGTATGAACTCATGGTCGTGGCTGGCGAAGAGGATGTTGCCCTTGAAGGTCACGAGGTTGTTGTTGAAGGCCTGTATGCTTTCGAGGTCAAGGTGGTTGGTGGGCGTGTCGAGTATGAGGCAGTTAGCGTTGCGCAGCTGCATCCTTGCTATCATGCACCTCATCTTCTCGCCTCCGCTAAGCACGTTCACCTTCTTCTGCACATCTTCCTCCTTGAAGAGCATGCGTCCGAGATAGCTCTTCATGAGCACCTCGTTGCCCTTGCCGTACTGGCTGAGCCAGTCCACGAGGTTGAGGTCGCTGTTGAAGAACTGGGTGTTGTCGAGCGGCAGATAGGCCGTGGTGATGGTCACTCCCCACTTATATTCGCCGGCGTCGGGCTGGCGGTGCCCGTTGATTATTTCAAACAAGGCGGTCATGGCCTTGGGGTTGTGGCTGAGGAACACCGTCTTCTGTCCCTTCTCTATGGTGAAGTTCACGTTGTCGAAGAGCACTGTGCCGTCGGTGTCGGTGGCTTTCAGTCCGCTCACCTCGAGAATCTGCGTGCCGGGCTCGCGCTCCATCTGGAATATTATGCCAGGATATTTTCTCGACGACGGGCGTATCTCCTCCACATTGAGCCTTTCGAGCATCTTCTTGCGGCTGGTGGTCTGCTTGCTCTTGGCCACGTTGGCCGAGAACCTGCGGATGAACTCCTCCAGCTCCTTGCGCTTCTCCTCCGCCTTCTGCCGCTGGTTCTGCGCCTGACGCAGGGCGAGCTGCGAGCTCTCATACCAGAACGAGTAGTTGCCGGAGAACACCGTCACCTTGCCGAAGTCTATGTCAACCGTCTGAGTGCTCACCGCATCTAGGAAGTGGCGGTCGTGGCTCACCACGAGCACCGTCTGCTCCACGTTGCTGAGATATTCCTCAAGCCACATCACCGTGTCGAGATCGAGGTCGTTGGTAGGCTCGTCGAGCAGCAGGTTGTCGGGATGGCCGAACAGGGCCTTGGCCAGCATAACCCTCACCTTCTCGGTGTTAGACAGCTCGCTCATCATCTTGTCGTGCAGGTTGTCCTTAATGCCGAGGTTGGTGAGCATCTGGTCGGCGTCGCTCTCGGCGTTCCATCCGTCCATCTGGGCGAACTTGTCCTCCAGCTCGGCCACCTTTATGCCGTCTTCCTCGCTGAAGTCGGGCTTCATGTAGAGGGCCTCGCGCTCCTTCATGTTCTGCCACAATGGCTGGTGCCCCATGAGCACTGTGTCGCGCACACTGTATTCGTCATACTTGAAGTGGTCTTGCTCCAACACCGACAGCCGTTCACCCGGACCCATCTCCACGGTGCCTTTGTTCGGCTCGAGTTCACCGCTTATGGCGCGCAGCAGCGTGGACTTGCCGGCTCCGTTGGCACCAATCACTCCGTAAATGTTTCCGCTTGTAAACTTCAGGTTCACGTCCTTGTAGAGAACCTTCTTGCCGAATTGTATGGCAAGATTCGACACAGTAATCATCTCTTTCTACCTAATTGTTGTTTTTTTAATGACTGCAAAATTACAACTTATTTCCTACATTTCCAAATAAATATGGATGAGGGAGGGGCATAGGTCTCCGCACTTGCTACTAAGTTTGCCTTAATCGACGAGGCACTTTTGTTGTTTTGGTAACGTCTAAGAAATACAGACATAGTTGAAATGAAATTAAGCAATAAGCACTGCAAAGTTACTACCTATATACGCCATTTCCCAAAACGTTCGGTCGAAATTAGCGCTAAATCTTTTCAACATTTGCTTGATATTTAGTTAATAAAGCTAATAAGCATATCGAGCTGCTCAGTTCCTACTTTTCTGAGGTCGAGTTCGTGCTGAACAGAGGAGGAGTGACGTATTCACAGTTCACAGTTAGTTTTTTTAAACAAGATATTAAAATAGTCTCTATATATAATATGTACAGGTACAATAACTAACAACCTATCATGATTTTCGATTTTTATTAACTGTGAACTGTGAACAGTCGTGTAAAATCTACGCGCACCCCTTGTTGCTTTTGCCCTTTAACATAGTCGTTTCCTATGTTTTCGAAGGATGTTTAATGTAAAACTATTTCAGTCTCGCAAAAAACACATAGTGTATTTTATGGGGGTATATTCCCATAAAGCATTAGCATTAGCTTTACAACCGAAAAACAAAACCATTTAATGTCTAATTCAAGTTCCGCAAGTTGTATTGTGAAAATATTGGAAAAAGGCATAAGATGCGGCTAATGTCCAAAACGTCCTAAAATAGAGCCAAAAAGAAAAGCGCCTCTTTTCTGGTAGAAATGAGGCGCTTTTCTACCAGAAATGAGGCGCTTTTCTCATAGA
>CAVHDN010000152.1:0-5710 GCA_963634315.1 Flexilinea sp.
GTGGTCATCTTGAACCATTGCTTTTTCATATTGGCTGTGAGTGAGGGGTGCCAGAAGCCGAACGTGGGTTGCAGGTTCAGCATGGCCGACACCATGTCGTAGGACTCGCTATTGACGGTCTTCAACACTCCCACTGCAGCGTTGTCTCTATACACCTCAAAGGTTTGGCAAAGCGGGTTGGAGGTGTGGGTGTAGGTTAAGTCAAGCGAAATCCACTTGTAGGCTACGTCGTAGCTAAGGTTTCTCGCTATCTCCGATATGAGGAACGGGTTGCCGCTCTCGTAGGTGTAGCGGTTGGTATATTGCGTTGCACTCCTCAAGGCCCAGTAACTCGGTCGGGTTATGTCGGCGGCATAGTTGAGTTGCATCTGCACTTGTCCCACAGGCAAGGACAAGCTTAGCGACGGAAACCAGTTGGCGTAGGTCTTGCTCTGTCCGGCCATATAGTTGCCGTCGTCATAATATTTGAAGTCGATGTTCTCGTAGCGCAGTCCAGCCTCGATGTCCAGCTTGCCGAAGTTGCGGTTGTAGGTTATGAATGCCGACGCCATGCCCTCTGTGGTGCGGCTCTTGTCGTCGTCGGCAAGATAGTTGGGCACAATGGTGTATGTGGAGTTGCGATTAGTGTAGGAGTATTCGCCGCCCAGCGACAGTTCGCCGCTCCAAAGCGGATATGTCAGTACCAGCTTAGAGGCCCACAGGCGGTTATACTTCGATGTGACGCTGTTGACCTCTTCCTGCTTTTTCGCTTGTCCCACTTCCTGATAGTGTTCGTCGGTACCGTTGCCTTGCCACTCCTTCGTCCATAGCCAGTCGGCATTGAAGTCTATGCCCATCTTACCTATCTTGCCCACATAGTAGATGTTGCTTGAGAGGTCGGTGTTCTGCCACAGTTGCCTGCTTCTGCTGGTGGAGTTCTCGCTCAGTACATCGTCTTGCGTTATGCCCGTGGTCATGGTGCCGTTCCAAGTCTGCCTTGGATTGCGTCTGAAACCGAAGTTGGCGCCAATGGAATTGCTGTCGTTCCACTGGTAGCTTGCTTCCATGCGGTAGTTCGTTTTTATGTACATGGCCGTCTGCCTTATCTCGTTGTGCTGGTTCCACGTCTTGTCGAGATAAGTAATCTGCTGCAAGTCCTTGTTGTCCGGATTGTATTCCTTCATGGCGAAAGCATAGGCCCCAAGCTCAAGACCATTCTTGCGGTAATACATGTTCAGCCGCCCGTAGGCCCCGAGGTTGTTCTTCTCGTCGTATTCGCCTTCGGCTGTCGCGTCGAATCCGAAACCTTCGCCCTGAGCCTTTTTGGTGGTTATGCGAATCACAGCCTTGGTACTTGCGTCATAGCGTGCACCTGGGTTGGTGATGACCTCCACCGACTTTATGTCGTCGGAGTGCAAGCGGTCGAGCTCGCTCTTGTCTCTCATCCGCCGTCCGTTGATGTATATGACAGACTCACCACGTCCAAACACCTTCACGCTGCCGTTCTTCGCCGTGACGTTGGGTATGCGGTCGAGCAGGTGCTCCATTGTGCCCGCCTTTTCCAGTATTGTGCCCGCCACGGTGGTGGTCATGCCTCCGTCCTTCAGAAACGTCTTGGGCAGAGCCGACTTCACCACCACCTCGCCGAGCATCCTCGTGTCGTCCTCCATGGTGACGGTGCCCATGCTCTCGCCAGCGCAATCCTTCCATACAGTCTTGTAGCCCACCGACGAAAACCTGATAATGTCTCCGTTGCAGGCCGAATTGATGGTGAAACGGCCGTCTGCACCGCTCACCGCTCCTTTTACAAATGCTGAGTCAGGTCGGCTCAGTAGCACCACGTTGGCGAAAGCCAGCGGTTCTCCGTTGGCATCTACCACCTTGCCGCTTATGTTTTGCGACATTGCTGGAAGAGCGGCCAACACTCCTAAAACTAAAGAAAACAATCTAATTACCATTACCCTTCTTTATTTGTAATTTAACAATCCATTTTGTACCCCACAGTCGCATAAGGAATATGGCCCCACGAAACGACAGTTCTATGCACATGGCCAGCCACACTCCGCGCAGACTCATGGTGGGGGCGAGCATTGCAGCCAGTGTGAGGCGCACGCCCCAGATGCTCCCGAAGTTCATAATGCTCGGCACTATGGTTCGGCCAACGCCCACAAACACCCCATAGCTCACTATAGCGGCAGCGAACATTGGCTCGGCGAAAGCCTCTATGCGGAGTATGTCTATGCCCAAGGTGCGTATCTCGCTCACGGGAGTCATCCAGCCTATGAGCTGCGGGGCGGCCATATACATGAGCACTCCCATGGCTCCCATCACGGCCATACCCGACAGTACGGTGATGTTGGCGAAGCTCTTCACGAGGTTGGGCCTATTAGCACCGAGACTCTGCCCCACCAGTGTGGTGGCTGCTTCCGATATGCCGTAGCCCGGCATGTAGCAGAGACTCTCGGCTATTATGGCAAACGAGTTGGCGGCTATGGCCACTATGCCCAATGGAGCCACTATCACCGTGGTTAGTATCTGCGCTCCGCATATGGCCGCATGTTCGAAGCCCATGGGCAGAGCTATTCTCGTCGCCTTGCGCAGTGTGCCCCTGTGCGGCCAGTAGCTGCCTAGCTCGCCCACAAGTTTGAGCAGAGGGGAGCGCGTGCACAGATACCATACCATGGCCGCGGCGGTGACTGTCTCGGCTAGTGCAGTGCCAAGTGCCGCCCCAAACACACCAAGTCCTGCGCCGTAGAGCGTAAGGGTGTGGCCGGCTATGTTGGCTTCGCGTGTGGGGAATATCAGCACGAAGTTGAACACCACGTCGAGCAGGCACATCATCACGCCGAGCATGCTCGGCACACGCATGTTGCCGCTGCACCGCAACATGCTTCCCGCAAGGAAGTCGAGCTGCAGCATGGGCAGGAAGAGCGAGAACACGAGGAAGTATATGGATGAGTCGTGGCGTATGACCTTGTCGCCGCCAAGCCATCCGGGCAACATGCCACTAATGGCCGCCCCCGTAAGTCCTATCATCACGCCGAAGAGCAGTGTGGCCGTAATGGACTGTCGCAGCACGCGGCGCGCCTTTACAAAGCGGCCTGCGCCTATGAGGTGGGCCACCTGCACCGAAAAGCCCGTGGCCACCGCCGAGCACAATCCGCCAAAGAGCCATGTGGTGGTTGACACCAGTCCGATGGATGCCGAGGCGTTGGCTCCCAAGTGTCCCACCATCGAGGCATCTACATACTGCATGGCAATTGACGACAACTGCGCCACCATCGACGGCACGCTGAGCCACGCCGCAAGGCGCACTTGCTGCCCTATGGTCATCTTCCGGCCGTCGCGTATGAGCGCCAGCAGTTGGTCGGTGTTGTTCTTGCCGTTGGCCATGGCCGTAGTGCCTTTCTTGTTGGTCATGCCTGTTGGCTCCACAGCCGCAAAGCGCAGTCGGCGGGAGCTTTGATGTTGTTGTCCAAGATGATGTCGCCGAAGCTTTCGGCCGTTATGGAGCCGCTTCGCGGGTTCTTCACACTGCGTATGCTTCCGTTGATGGTGGCGTTCACAGTGCTGTACTCAAAGGCCAGGTCGCAGTCGTCGGCCATGGTGCAGTTCTCGAGTGTGAGGTTGTCGGCATAGCACAAGGGCTGCGTGCCCGATATATGGCAGTTCACGAGTCTCAGGTTGCGCGAGTGCCAACCGAGATATTCGCCGTTGAGCTCCGAGTCATACACGGTCACGTTGTCCGTTTCCCACAGCGCATCCTTTGTGATTATCTTCGCATTGTGCAGTTCGAGGTTCTTCACATACTGAAACACGTATTTGCTGTCGCTCTCCAATCCGTCTATGCGCAGGTCGCGGCACATCATGAACGGATAGGTGCCGCCGTGGAGCTTAAGGTTCCTTATGTTCAGCCGTTCGCACCGCCAGAACACCTCGTTGGCATCGTTCATCACCACATTGTCAATGTCTATGTCGGTCATCTCGCGAAACATCTTGGGCGCGTTGATTATGGTGTCCTTCATGCGCAGATGGTCGGAGTACCACAGTGCCGAGCGTCCGCCCACGTCGAAGAAGCAACGCTCTATCACGAAGCCGTGGACGTGCCAGAAGGGGTAGTTGCCCTCAAAGCGGCAGTCAACGGCCTCAATGTTACTACATTCCTTTAGGGCCGACTCGCCCATGTGTATGGTAACGTTCTCCAAGCGCACGTTGTGCGACTCGAACAGTGGGCGCTCGCCCTCAAACTCCGCGTTTCTGATTGTTTCCATCTTGTGCTTGTTTTTACGTCTTGTTGCAGTAGGCATGTTTCATGCTGAGCCAAAGTCAGCAGTCCAGCAAGTGTATTTACGCTCTGCTACGAGCGTGCTGCTTGACGGGTGCAAAGTTAATGCTTTTAGTCATAACATAGCGGTGCATTATTACAGACTTGCCAACCGTTATTACGTTTTTTATGTGACGATGCGCTTCCGAAAGTCGCTCTGTAGTCGTAAAGCATATCTTTAGCCATGCTAAACAGCATCTTTAGATGTGCTAAACAGCACCTTTAGCCGTCTTAAGCCTCACGTCAACATTTAGAAGGCCAAAACGGCAGCGGGCCAGCAGTCGTGATGACCGCTGGCCCGCCTTAATGTGTATGTTCCCGTGGGGTGGGGCATTGTCGCTCTTTGCCCCCAAAGAACATGGTCTATATTATATTGCAAAGTCTCCGTTGTTGTACTCCCAGAAGTTTTGCGGCACTTTCACGTTGTTGAAGCGCATGGCCTCCATAAACATTGGAGCAATCTGCTTGACCGTCCATCCAGCCGTTCCGCAACCAATCTCCGTCACCAGAAACTCCATCTCCGGATGTTGTGCAGCAAATTCGGTGAAGCGGCTAACGGCCAAGTAAATATCCTTTTCGCTCACGCCAACGGTGGGTATGGCGTAGCTCTGGCCTTGCAACCCTTCGGCCTGACCCATCACAGCGCCAAATTTTTGGAGGGCAGCCCGTGCGGCTCCGCCGGAGTGCATGCCTTGAATGTTGCTGCCAAACACAAACACTTGTCCCTTTTTGAGGTGGTCGATGTGTGCGGGTGCAATGTTGCTTCGGTCCGATTCAGTGTAGTAGTTGCCGCTGTTCTCTTCATCAAAGAACTCGTTTACCGATTCGCATTTGAACTTCTGCATGAAGTTCAGACGGCGCGAGGAGCGCATCTTGCTTCGGCTTTCGCGCTCAAACATGGCATGCATGCCTTCCTCGTCTTGGTCAAACTGCAGACAGTTGTCTATGTGCAGACTGCCGCCGAAGTCGTGAGCGTCGATGTTGGCGCCTATGAACGAGAACACCACACCTTTCTTCTTGAGCGTGTCTATGAGTTTCTTTACCACCTGTATGTCGTATTCCACCGATGAGTTCTCGTAGCCGTCGGTAATGATGGTCACATAGCCTGCCGCTTTCTGTGGCTCAATGTGCAGGCTAAGGTCGTTGAGCGTGAGGCCGAGAGCATCGAAGAGCGGCGTTGAGCCGCAGGGGTGGTAGTCTCTTCCGGTCACGTCGGCCACGTCGTCTATCGGTGTGTCCTTGCGTATGTATCGGCTCCCTTTCCTGTCGGTGTCGAAGAGATATATCGACACAAAGTGTCGTTGAGTGTCACTGTTGTCTTGCTGCATCTTGCGGATGGTGTTCAGTGTCTCGTTGCATCCCGATATGGTCTGCTTTGTCACGCAGCTCATGGAGCCGCTTTCGTCC
>CAVHDN010000153.1:0-5668 GCA_963634315.1 Flexilinea sp.
CAGTGAGACTTACTCCACCGAGGGCATAAACCAGTTGCGCAGTCAGATAGACGAGCTCGACAACCAGTTGATGGACCTTCTCGCCCGACGCATGCGTGTCTGCCGTGAGATAGGACAATACAAGAAGGAGCACAACATGACCATCTTGCAGGCCGCACGCTACAACGAGATACTCGAGAAGCGCGGTGCGCAGGGCGCGCTCTGTGGCATGGCCGCCGAATTCGTGGCTAAGGTGTTTGAGAACATACATGAAGAGTCGGTGCGTCAACAAATGGAGATAATCAACCAATAGTGTCTGAAAGAAACAAAGAGAGGTCAAAGAGATATGAGGATTTTAGTGATGGGAGCAGGCAAGATGGGAAGCTTCTTCCTCGACCTGCTTAGCTTTTACCATGAGACCGCCGTCTTTGAGACGGACCCAAAGCGCATGCGGTTCACCTACAACTGTCAGCGCATGACCACACTCGACGAGGTGAAAGAGTTCAAGCCTGAACTTGTGATCAACGCCGTCACAGTGAAATACACGATTGCCGCGTTCAAGGAGATAATGCCCGTACTGTCGTCCGACTGCATCATAAGCGACATTGCCTCGGTGAAGACCGGACTGAAGGAGTTCTATTCGCAGTGTGGACATCGTTTCGTGAGCACCCACCCAATGTTCGGCCCCACCTTTGCCAACCTCAACCAACTGAGTGAGGAGAACGCCATTATAATAAAGGAGGGCGACTATATGGGGCGCATCTTCTTCAGAGACCTGTACCAAAGGCTTGACCTTAACATCTACGAGTACACATTTGACGAGCACGACCGCACCGTGGCCTACTCGCTGAGCATACCTTTCGTGAGCACGTTCGTGTTTGCTGCCGTGATGAAGCACCAGGACGCACCGGGAACAACATTCAAGCGTCACATGAAAATAGCTAAGGGAGTGCTCAACGAAGACGACTATCTGTTGCAGGAAATACTCTTCAACCCCTACACGGGCGACCAGGTGAGGCGCATCGACGAGAAGTTGCGCGAGCTGATAGACATCATTGACAACAAGGATGCCGAGGCCATGCACAAGTATCTCGAAGACATAAGGGGCAACATAAGGAGCGACATCGACGGCAAGTGACATTGTGGGGCTGATGCCGAGGCCGCGCTTTCGGCACAGTCTTTGCCTTAACAACAACCAAACCCATTAATCAAACAACAAAACGCAGACAGACATGGCAGCAGGCAAATGGATTGGAGGCTTTCTCGGATGGATTACCGGAGGCCCGCTCGGAGCCTTGGCGGGCATAGCCATAGGGGCTTTGTTCGACTATGGCATGGACTCGGTGAACACTGAGAATAATTCCGGCACGTTCAACTATGACGGTGGACGTGGCGAAAGACAGCCTTATGGTGAACAAACCTACGGGCAACAACAGTATGGCAGGCGTAGCTACGAGGGTCAACGCAACGGTTTCCTCTTCTCTCTGCTTGTCCTTGCGTCTTACATCATAAAGGCCGACGGGCGTGTGATGCACTCCGAGATGGAGGTAGTGCGCCGCTTTCTTCGCCAGAACTTTGGCGAAGGTGCAGTGACGCAAGGCGAGGAGATACTGCGCCGACTGTTTGAAGAGCAGAAGCGACAGGGACCATACGCGTTCAAGACCACGGTGCAGGACTGTTGCTTGCAGATGGCGGCCAACATGGACTATTCCCAACGTCTGCAGCTGCTCAACCTTCTCGTCATAATAGCGCAGGCCGACGGCTATGTTGCTCCTGAGGAGATCGACGCGCTCAAGGACTGTGCACGCTGGATGCAGATGCCCGACTCCGATGTTGACTCCATGCTCAACCTGAAGGGCGACTCGCTCGACGATGCCTACAAAGTGCTTGGCGTTGACCCCTCGGCTACCGACGACGAAGTGCGCCGCGCCTACCGCCGTCTGGCTCTACAGCACCATCCCGACCGTGTGGCCACACTTGGCGAAGACATACGCAAGGCTGCCGAAAAGAAGTTTCAGGAGATTAACGAGGCCAAGGAACGTGTGTTCAAGGCTCGGGGCATGTAGGGCAAACCGAGAGTTTGAGCACGCGTGTTGTAGTTTCGCAAACGCGAAACCTGTTGTCGGTCCTTTCACCCACAAGCCATACTATGCTGCCGTTGGCATCGCTCACAACCATCTGTCGGCGTTTCTCAAACATTGTCTTCTTGCGGTCGGTGAGATAGTCGCTAACGAGTTTGAAGCCCTTCATGCCAAAGGGCACAAACTTGTCGCCGGTGGAGTAGGGGCGCAAGGTGAGGGGAAAGGCCACGCCCATGGCATCGATGGTGGCCGTCATGGGTGAGCGGCTGGGCTTGAAGTCAGCGTTTCTTTCCATCGTCTCCACACGCAACGACGCCTTTTCGTCTGTGCGGTAAAGCCCCTCCACAGGCATTGCCAAAGGCTTTGGCGCATCCCAATGTTTTTCTATTATTATGTTTCCACGGTCAAAGAGCAAGTCGTGCGTGGCCGATTGGAACATCCTTCCCGTCTGAGCTGTCAGGTTGCAACCTATTTGTTCTATTGTCTGAGGCTGAAACCCATAGCGTTTCAGTATGTTGTGTAGCACACTCTCGGGCGATGTCTGCTCCATGAGTCGTGCTATGTTTATTGTGGCATGGTCATCGGCTAAGTCAGCCACAGCCTCTACCGCCTCGCCTATGGCCTTGTCATATACCTTCGCCACCTCATTTAAACGCTCCGAAGTGGCCACAATGCTCAAGTCGGCACTTGGGTTTATCTCCCTCAACAGCGGCATTATGTTTAGACGAATCTTGTTGCGCACCACATCTGCCTCAAGGTTGGTGCTATCGGTCACGTATGTCTGATGCAACTTCGCCAGATAAGCCTCAATGTCACTGCGACTCACGCACAGCAGAGGACGCACTATCCATCCGTTCACCGGCTTTATGCCGCATAGCCCGTGCAGCCCAGTGCCGCGCAGGAGATTTATCAGTGTGGTCTCCACACTGTCCTCACGGTGGTGGGCCACACACACAGCGTCGAAGCCGAGGTCGTCCAAGAGCCGTTTGAAGTAAGCATAGCGCAGTTCGCGTGCCGCCATCTCTATGCTCACCTTGTGCAAAGCAGAGTAGGCTTTGGTGTCGAAGTGAACCAGATGCAGAAGTATGTCCTCCTTAGCACACAGCTGACCCACGAACCTCTCGTCGCGGTCCGACTCCTCCCCACGCAGATGGAAGTTGCAGTGTACGGCCTCAACGCGGTAGCCCAGCCGCTTCAGCACGAGCAGCATAGCCACACTGTCGGCCCCGCCGCTCAGCGCCACGAGATATGCGCCGTCCTTGCGGAGCATGTTGTGGCGGTCGATGTATTGTGCAACTGTCTTCTCCATCATTCTTTTGTTGTGCGTTTGCGTCCTGCGCCTATTCCACGTAGAGCACCAATCCCTTTAGATATTCGCCCTCCGGGTGGTATATGTTTATAGGGTGGTCGGCAGGCTGGTGCAACTGGTGCAGTATCCTCACGTTGCGTTTGGCCAAGGTGGCGGCAGTGAACACAGCGTTGCGGAAGTTGTCCTTCGTTACCACCTGACTGCAAGAGAACGTGAAGAGAATGCCGCCCGGCTGTATCTTCTCAAGCGCCTTCGCGTTGAGACGTGTGTAGCCCTTGAGCGCGTTCTTCAGCGCAGCGCGGTGCTTGGCGAAAGCCGGCGGGTCGAGCACTATCAGGTTGTAGTTGGTGCCCGCCTCGTCGAGATACTTGAACGCATCGTTGCAGAACGCCTCGTGCCTCTTGTCGCCAGGGAAGTTCAGTTCCACGTTGGCCTTGGTCAGCTCTATGGCCTTGGCCGAGCTATCCACCGAGTGCACCAGTTCGGCATTGCCTCGCATGGCGTAGAACGAGAATCCGCCCGTGTAGCAGAACATGTTGAGCACGCGCCGCCCTGCGGCATACTTCTCAAGCAGCGAGCGGTTTTCCCTTTGGTCAACGAAGAAGCCCGTCTTCTGTCCCTTGAGCCAATCCACACGAAACTTCAGTCCGTTCTCCATGGCTATGTTGTCCTTGCTGCCCCCATAAACAAAACCGTTCTCCTGACCGAGGTCGGCCTTGTAGGGCAGGGTGGTCTCGCTCTTGTAGAACACGTTGGCTATGCGTCCGTCCATGACAACCACCAGTTCGCGGGCTATCTCCTCACGGCACATGTGCATGCCTACGCTGTGGGCCTGCATCACCGCCGTCTGTCCATACACATCTATCACAAGTCCCGGCAGGTTGTCGCCCTCGCCGTGCACAAGGCGGTAGGTGTTGTTCATCCGGTTGTCGGCCATGCCTATGGCCAGGCGCATCCTGAGCGCCGCCTCAAGTCTTCTGTGCCAGAAAGCACCGTCTATCGGCTCGTCGTCGAACGACAGCACGCGCACCGCTATGGAGCCTATCTGATAGTGGCCTATGGCTATGAAGTCACCGTTTGAGGTGAGCACCCTCACCGTCTCGCCCTCTTCCAGACCGTCGTCTGCGCGGAGTATCGCGCCGGAGAACACCCAGGGGTGAAACCTGCGCAGGCTTTCCTCCTTGCCTCTCTTAAGATATATCTGCTTTAACATCGTCTTTCTTTTCCTCCTCCACTGTTACAAGTTCATAATCGTTGGTGGCCTTCAGCCTCTGCAGCTCCTCATAGAGCATGATGCACGTCCACGCGTCGGTGGCAGCGTATAGCTTCTGCCGTTCTGTCAGTATGTCAGCCTCCCAGTTGGTGAGCTGCTGTCCTTTGCTAATCTTCTGTCCGAAGAGGTTGGCGTATAGCTTCTGCAGACTCATGTCCTCCACACCTATCTCCTTCACATGCTTCTGCAAGTCTATGAAGTTGCCGGGCTTGAATGAGGCCACGTGGTGCAGAGCCAGGATGTCGTCCTTGAGCGAGAGCCCCACCTTGGGCACCGTGGTGTCTTCCAGCAAGCGTATGATGGACGGGGCCATGCCCGTGTGTTTCAGTCTGAAGAGAAAGCACACGTCGTGTGAGGATACCTGCAGGAGCGACACTGTGTGGTGTGTCCCTTTCCTGAACGATGGGCGCGTCTCGGTGTCAACGCCCAGTATGGGTTGCGAAAGCAGGTAATCTACCGCCTTGTCGGCTTCGCTGGCCGACAGAACAACCACTATTCTGCCCTTGAACACTACTATCGGCAACTTACCGATGAGCTGTTTGGCAAATTTGTTGTATATGGTTTTCTTCATTGTTCCGTTGGAAAAATACTCTGGCAAGCCCCTTTCCGTTGCTGTTGGCCGAGCCTACAGCCTGCCTGTTCGCTTGCTCCCGTTTGCCCAGTTGTAGCCCGCCGTTTGCCGTAGTGGCGCAAAAGAGTCTTGCAAAGGTAAGCAAAAAACACCGCGCAGACATTACATTTGCCGAAAATGTTAGTCCCTTGCGTGGTGTAGAGATGCTCTTTACGATGCCTAAAGATGCTCTTTACGATGTCTAAAGATGCTCTTCTCGAGGCGTAAAGATGCTCTTTACGGTTCGCAAAGCGCAAAATTTTCGGATTTGGCAAGGGGAATATTGATTCAAGTTAGGCAAGTTGTATTGTGAAAATATAGGAAAAGGCATAAGATGCGACTAACGTCCAAGAAGTCCTAAAATAGGGTCAAAAAGAAAAGCGCCTGATTTCTGGTAGAAATGAGGCGCTTTTCTC
>CAVHDN010000154.1:0-5633 GCA_963634315.1 Flexilinea sp.
GCAGAAGTGCAGAAACCTGCAGAAGTGCAGAAGGCTCCAGCGCCAGTGTATTCGCTCACGCTCGAACAGGAGATTGACTATCTCCGCGACGACAAGCTATGGAACGAACCGGTCTGCATGAAGTTCCGCATCACCGCTGACGAACTGGACGCGCGTCTCGGGGAGTTCCTACTTCAAAACCAGAGCGAACGGGACGGCAAACCGCACACCAACATCAACGATGCGAAGCGCCACTTCTGCTCGTGGATGCGCAAGGCGTACCCAATTAGCCAGCGCAAGACGGAACCGGCTGACGACGAACTGCCACCGCCTTCCTACGAGTTCAACGGGGGCTTCGGCGGTCAGGACATCTAAATCATTACTATTATGAACGCATATCCACAAAGCCTTATCCAGGAACTGGCGAAGTACGGCAAACGTCCTACGGGCGACGCTGACTGGGACGCTGCCGTCCTGCAGAGATGCCGCACCGACCGCGAGCACGCCTCTACATGGCTCTCACTGCATGACGCCGCTCTGCGCTGGCGCGACGAGGCGGAGAAAACACGCCGGCAGGCACCTGACCTCTCCGACCCTGACGTGTACAGGGCACACGTAACGTTCATCGTACACATCGCCAACAGCGTGGTGCTGGCTCCGCAACGGCGCAAGTTCATCATCGATGACGACAACCGCGACGTACTCCGCTTCCTGCTCTACTACTTCAACAACTGCCCGCTGGCGGAGACGGTGTTCCCGGGACGTGGCTACAAGCTCCACAAGTCTCTGCTCATCCAGGGCGGTGTGGGCGTGGGCAAGACGCTCCTCATGCAGGTGTTCAGCGAGTATCTACGGCGTACGGGCAACCCGCGCTTCTTCTGGAACCTGTCGGTCACGCAGATGGTCAACTACTACACGATCCACAACAACCTCGACCGCTTCACTTACTTCGAGGAGGAGAGCAAGGGCTTCAAGTGCAACCCGCAGAATGTGTGTCTTAATGACATCGGCATCCAGGACAAGACGTTCTTCGGCATGGACACGGGCCTGCTCACTGATGAGTTCCTGCACGCACGCAACGAGATATGGACGCAATACGGCAAGTTCGCGCATCTCACTACCAACCTCGACGACAAGGGCCTGGCACGACGCTTCAACCGCAACGACGGCTACGGACGACTCGTCGACAGATTCAAGACTTACAATGTAATACCCCTCTCCGGCACAAGCCGAAGATAACAACTAACATCTTATCAACATGATTGAAAAAAGAAAATACTGGATTAGTCCAGAGGAGGAAAAGTTTCTCACCGACACGGCGGTAGAGATTGCAATGGAACTTCACGAGACGGCATGGAATGACTTCATGCGGGAGCGCAGAGAGCAGAACCGCCCACTGGAGTACAAACACGTCACCGATGACCACTACCAGGCGGTATTCGCCGCCGGCCTGCTCCGGGGCTGTGCCACCGGCCTGGTATTCGGATGCACCAACGGCCCCGAAAGGGACGACGAACAAGACGAGCAAACGAAAGGAGGCAACAATGGATAAGGAGTCATTTGGCTTATTCTTCCTCTTGGGAATATTATGCACAGCGAGCCTATTTATCATGGGACTCCTCGCAAACGTCTTGATAAATGGCGCAAAGAAACCGCAAGAGCAACGCCTCCAGCAACTGGAACAACGCTGCGACAGTCTACAACGCCAAATCGACTACATGGTAGTACAAGTAGAACCAAACATTAAGATTTAAATTATAGGAGAAAAAGACAATGAAAAAGTACATCGGAACAAAGACGGTCTATGCACAGCCAATGACCGCAGACGAAGCAAAAGAGAAAGGCTACAAGGTAGGTGACAACACTGGTGATGGCTACGAGGTGGAGTACAAGGATGGCTACAAGTCATGGTCTCCCGACAAGGCGTTTGATGAAGCCTACCGAGTTGCCGAGACACCGCTTGACCGCATGGAGATTGAGTACAGCGAACTGTCCGAAAAGATATACAAGCTAAGGGACTTTATTACACGAAATAAAAGCGTTGCTAAACTTGCAGAGATTGTAGGCAAGGAACAAGCAAATCTTATGCTTATTCAATTACCCGCAATGGAGACTTACCGTGAGTGCTTACACACACGCATTGTGGAACTCAAACGCAAGGAGGACGAGAAATGAGAAGAGAAGAAGCAAAACAGTTGCTGCCCGTCATTCAAGCATACACAGAGGGCAAGGAAGTGCAGTATTATTACGAGAACGGAGGAAAATGGTGCGGGTGTGAGGAACCCAATTTCAATACGGACGTTGAATGGCGCGTCAAGCCCGAACCGACCTATCGCGCGTTCAATAGCCAAGAAGAGTGCTGGGCGGAGATGCGGAAGCATCAGCCGTTCGGGTGGCTGGAAGATGATAGGTTTGGCAAAATCCATCTTTTGGTCTGCTACGTAAGCGACAACTACATACGATGCTACATAGACAAAGGAACACGTGAATACAATTATATCAACGCAAAAGAAAGGCTTACATTTGCCGACGGTACGCCTTTCGGAATCAAAGTAGAGGAGGACTAATCATGGAACAAAAACCTTGCTACGGCTGCGCATCATGTGAACATGCCGTCATGTACAAAGGATTTCACATCGGCTGCAGCCGCGGTGTATCTCTCTACGAGCGACACCCGTCCAATGACGGCGGCTGGACGTGCGAGAAATACACGAAAAAAGAGCCGACCAGTCTCAAAGCCGACCACAAGCACTACGACCACCGTGTGAGCGCAATGTGTAAGTGGATACTTCGTATACTGATAAATAAAAACGGCAATGGACACCTGTAAGACTTCACGTCGCGCTCTCCTCACTCTCGACAACGGACAGCGCGTGCTCACGGAGATTGATGGCATACCCCCTAAGATGCTCTTCCGTCCGGAACAAGCGGAACGAGAACTGCTCGAGCAAATCAACAAGGCTTTTGCGAAAGCCGAACACAAAGTAACAAAAATTCATCTAATGCGTAACTAATATGAAAAAGAAAATCAAAGAAGTCAAGTACAGACTTGTAGCTGCATGGTGGCTGTTAACCAGGGAAAGCTATTATCTTATGGCGTTCACAAGCAAAGGGAAGGGCACCAAGACAATAGAAACCTGCAACGTAGAACTGCAAGGGGTCGTAGACTTCATCCGAGACAAGCACCCGGAAGTAAAATAGGGGAGCAATGAAACACAACACGAAAAAGACCTTCCACCTCACGCAGGAACTGACGGAACAGTGCCGGACAACGTTCGAGGCTGACACGCGCATACGGGAGATGACCAAGCACGCACAACGCCTGCAGACCAACGGACGCTACACGGAAGCCATGGCCATCCTCAAACAGAAGGAACTGCTCTTCGACAAGGTGTTGGTGGCTTATGAACAGCAGATAGAATCGCAGGTCACGGAGGTGCAACTGAGCGCCGCCAACCTGCCACCGGAGGACATCCAGGAGATTGAGCGCCTCATCGTCACGCTCTTCATGGCCATCGACATCATGGATTCATGCCTTCTCGACATCAACGACACTCTGCACCGCACTGACAAGGGACTGTCGTTCGAACATCTCGACGACCTGCACGAGATGGCGCACATGTGCCGTGAACAGCTCTCGCAGTTCAGCGAGAAGGAAGACTACCACAAGTACGCACATTGGGGAGAGATTACTGACAACATGTACACCGTCATGCAGAACAAGGCGAAGGCTATCATCCGCAAGACGGCAGGAAAGAAAGCACAGAAGAAATGAGCTGGGACAACACATCTACACCACTAAAGTGCGATATCACCGCCAAACCGAAATGGCCGGTGCCCATGCGACCGCACCCTACCAGAGGAACAATGGAATACGTCCTCGAGGGAGAAGTCAAGGAACGGTTCATCAAACTGTTCCCCATTCACTCCACACGGCGCATCATGACGTGGTTCGGCATATCCTTCGCTACCTGCCAGCGCTTCAAACGCAGACTGGGACTGCAGAAGGACATGAAGGCTATCCGCAAGGAGCATGCTCGCGACACGAAACGGATATGCGAGGCTACGGGCTGGTACGACTCTCTCCGGGGCAAGTGCCCTTCTCAGGCGGCTCTCGATGCCACTAAGCGTCTGCGTGCCGAGGGCTTCAACCCGATGAGGACTTTTAAGGAGAAGCATCCTAAAAAGTTCCGCGACATGATGAAAAAGCGCGCGGAGGACCGTAAGGAACTGGTACGCAAGGAGCACCTTCGCATGGCTTACGGGCTCAAACGGCAGAGTAATCTCAACCTGTCTCCGGAACCTCTCTCGCACCGTGCATCTGCACAGAAACATGTAATGATTAAACAAAACAACTACTTCGCTGACCCGAAGCACCCGTCCTGGCTCTGCTATGATAGCGAGACCAAGCGCTCTGCACGACGTGAGGCTACAGCAATAAAGGACGGACTGCGCATCGTCGCCGGCGAAGACTAACTGCAAAACTATGGAAGAAACAAATCTCACCAAGGAACAGCAGGCGGCGATGGGCACTGCTCTGTTCCAACTGCAATGTGCAAAGCTGTCCATCAAGGAGCTCAAAGATGAACTCGACTATCTCGAAAGTGTCTTCATGGATGCCTACAAACTGCTCGGGGAATATTTCCCGCAAACGTATCACCTAACAAACCACAACAATGAAAATCCGACTTGCAAGAAAAATCCTCAGCCAAAGGGATAGGTCCCTCTGGAATGGTCCGGTCGCTCTCTACGTGGTGTCCGGGCACGGTCACCAAAAGGTCGTAGAGGCACACCGCAAACTCCGCCGCTCGAAGAAGCAACGCGACATCCAATCCACGGAAATACTCAACATGTTTATCAACCACTTTAAATTATGGAGGACAATGTAATATGAAAGAATTATTAGATGGCCATCTCAGCAACGAGATGAACTACGAGTACGACAAGTACAACCCCGTCCGCTATAACCGGCACGAACGCAGGGCAATACAAGCTAAAATGAGAAAACTTCAAAAGAAACAGAAATAATGGAACAAGAACTTTTCACCCTGGGCCAACTCCTGAAATCCAACGATGGAAAGGAATATATTATATTCAAATACTACCTTAAAGACGGTAGGAAATGTGAAGAATGTACGCCGTTTTTCAGAGGCAAGCCACTCGGCTCCAACCTTAGTGAATACAAAAGGGCAACCGAAGATTTTCATATCGTCAGCGATGTTGAGCGACAATTAGTTGATGATGCAACAGAATATCGGAGCAAAGCGGCGAACGCGCTCTTCGAAGCAAGGCGAAGGCTTCGCGAAGTCGAGGACAGAGAGAATAATCTTAAAGGGATTTCAGAACTTGACGATACTGTAGCGTCGATATTTGATATACTCGATGGTATGACGAAAGGTATCGACGACGTGATAAGATACACAGCGAAAGACTATATCAAAGGCGAGACCGTAAAAAAGGATTTGGATAGTATCCGCAAAATCCTTGGAAAAATAAGACAAACCACGACGGGTTTCCGTGATGACAGCCCATTTCAGCCGGTCAAACTGGATTTTTGACGAAAGATATTAACATGCAAAATTCGCAAACACTATGAAAATAAAGATTAAGAAACTCAACGACAAAGCAGTGCTCCCACACAAGGCGCACAAGTC
>CAVHDN010000155.1:0-5606 GCA_963634315.1 Flexilinea sp.
TGACGAGATGGTGCGCTACTGGATGCACAACAACATGATAACCATAAACGGTCAGAAGATGGGCAAGTCGTTGGGCAACTTCATCACTCTTGAGCAGTTCTTCACCGGAAGCCACGAGAGTCTCGACAAGGCCTACTCACCCATGACCATACGCTTCTTCATACTCTCCGCCCACTACCGCGGCACTGTCGATTTCTCCAACGAGGCTCTGCAAGCCAGCGAGAAGGGCATGGAGAGGCTCATCAACGGCATTGGCGACCTGGAGCGCATAGTGGCTTCGGAGAAGAGCGACGAGCCTACGGCGAAGCTCGTGGGCGCACTGCGACAGAAGTGCTACGATGCCATGAACGATGACCTCGCCACACCGCAAGTCATCAGCTATCTGTTTGAGGCTTGCGCTACTGTGAACAAGCTCATAGACCACAAGGCCACAATAAGTGCCGACGACCTTAAGGAACTTGGCGACACCATGCGTCTGTTTGCCTTTGACCTCCTCGGACTGAAGGAGGAGAAGGGCTGCGGCTCAGACAATGGCCGTGAGGAAGCCTTCGGAAAAGTCGTGGATATGGTGCTCGACCTGCGCTCCAAGGCTAAGGCTGCTAAGGACTGGGCCACGAGCGACCAGATACGCGACGCACTGGCCGAGGCTGGCTTCGAGGTGAAGGACACCAAGGACGGAGTGGTGTGGCGGCTCAACAAGTAGTTAAGGCTATATACAGACTCAATATAGGCTATATAACAGACCTACGCAGGCTATAGGCCAAGCCTTTTAAAGTATAAAAACCATAAGCACTATACATGGAGCAAGGGCAAGTTCAGCTCCAGAAGCAGGAGCAGACACTCAAACAGACACAGAGCATAACCCAGCAGCAGCTGTTGCAGGCCAAGCTCGTGGAACTGCCGATAGCACAGCTGTTAGACAGGATAAACGTGGAGATGAACGACAACCCCGCACTGGAGGCCAGTGCGCCCAGCGACGACATGGACGGTTGCGATAGCGACTTTGACAGTGGCGCTGGCGACGAGGACTTCGACACGCGCAGTGAGCGTGAGGAGCGGCAGTCGGCTCTCGACGAGGCTCTGAGCGGCATAGGACGCGACGATGAGGAACTGCCCGTGTATCACGGTGGAATGGCCACTACCGACGAGCGTGAGGAGATGGTCTATGGCAACACCACATCGTTCTACGACGAGCTGCGCCGGCAGATGGGCGAGGTGGACCTCACGGAGCGGCAGAGAGAGATAATGGAGTATCTCATAGGCTCGCTCGATGATGACGGTCTGCTGCGCAAGAGCAGCGACAGCATAACCGACGAGCTGGCGTTGTTTCGCAACATTTACGCCACCACAGAAGAGGTTGACGAGGTGGTTGAAAAACTCCACGAGTTTGACCCGCCTGGCGTGGGTGCACGTTCTCTGCAGGAGTGCTTGCTGCTGCAGATAGACCGACGTGAGGACTCGCGCCTGAAGACTCTCATGCACAAGGTGGTGAAGAGCCACTTCGACGAGTTCACCCGAAAGCACTGGGACAAGATAAAGACCGCCCTAGGCCTTACCGACCTGCAGGCCGATGCTCTATCCCGCGAACTGCGCAGGCTCAACCCCAAGCCCGGTGCGGCCATGAGCGAGACCGTGGGACGAAGCTTGCAGCACATCACCCCCGACTTCATAGTGGACACACAGGACGACGGCACGGTGACCTTCACGCTCAACAGTGGCGACATTCCCCAGTTGCACGTCTCGCAGTCGTTTGCAGATACCATGAAAGAGTATCAGACCAACAAGCGCAACATGAGCCGGCAGATGAAGGAGGCCTTGCTCTACACCAAGAAGAAAGTGGATGCTGCGCAGGGTTTCATAGAGGCCATAAAGACGCGCAGGAAGACGCTCACGCTCACTATGCAGGCCATCATAAACTGGCAGCACAAGTTCTTCGAGGATGGTGACGAGGCTTCGCTGCGCCCCATGATACTCAAGGACATTGCCGACAAGACGGGACTTGACATAAGCACCATATCAAGGGTGAGCAACAGCAAGTATGCTCTTACGCGATGGGGCACCTTCCCGCTGCGCCACTTCTTCAGCGACAGTTATGTTACGGAGAGTGGTGAGGAACTGTCAACGCGGCAGATAAAGGCCGCCCTAAGAGACATAATAGATGCCGAGGACAAGAGTCATCCGCTGAGCGACGACGCGCTCAAGGAGGAACTCAAGCGCAAAGGCTACCCGATAGCGAGGCGCACCGTGGCCAAGTATCGCGAACAGTTGGACATACCAATAGCAAGACTCCGAAAATGAGATACAAGCACTTGATAATAGCGGCCCGGCTGATGAGCTTGGTCTTCACCCCGTTCTACCTACCCGTGGTGGGACTGCTGGCTCTGTTCGTCTTCAGCTACCTTAGTCTGCTGCCTTTGAGCTACAAGCTCACCGTCATAGGCATCGTGTATCTCTTCACCATACTCCTGCCCACACTGCTCATACACCTCTACCGCCGCTATCAAGGCTGGACGCTCATAGAGCTGGGCCATAAGGAGCGGCGTATGGTGCCCTACGTCATCTCCATCATGTGCTACATGCTCTGCACCTACATCATGGAGACCATGCACATTCCACACTTCATGGGCAGCATACTCATATCGGCGCTCATCATTCAGGTGGTGTGCGCCCTGATAAACGTGTGGTGGAAGATAAGCACCCACACGGCGGCTATAGGCGGCATGGCAGGAGCTCTGTTGGCCTTTGGCGAGATATTCGGCTTCAACCCCATGGGCTGGCTGTGCGTGGTGCTGCTCCTCTCGGGGCTTCTCGGCACGAGCCGCATGATACTGCGCCAGCACACGCTCGGACAGGTGCTCGGGGGTTTCGGCATAGGGGTGCTCTGCGCAGGCGTGGGCATACTCTTCATGTAGCGACAGGTGCCTTATTCATATAGAAAAAATCAACAAACATAATACACACATGAAACCATCAGTAAGCATTATCATGGGCAGCACAAGCGACCTGCCCGTTATGGAGAAAGCATGCAAGTTTCTCGACGAGATGCACGTGCCCTTTGAGGTCAACGCCCTGTCGGCCCACCGCACTCCCGACGCTGTCGAGGCGTTTGCCCACGGAGCCAAGGACCGTGGCATAAAGGTCATAATAGCCGGTGCAGGCATGGCAGCAGCCCTTCCGGGAGTGATAGCCGCATCGACCACGCTCCCCGTGATAGGAGTGCCTATTAAGGGCATGCTCGACGGGCTCGACGCCATGCTTAGCATCATACAGATGCCGCCGGGCATTCCTGTGGCCACTGTGGGAGTGAACGGGGCGCAGAACGCGGCCATACTCGCCGTGGAGATGATGGCTCTGGCCGATGCTGACCTTGCCGCGCGCCTGGCCGACTATAAGGCTGGGTTGAAGGCAAAGATTGAAAAGGCCAATAAGGACTTGGCCGAGGTGAAATACGAGTATAAGACCAACTAAAAGGGCTGGAAGGTGGGCGTAACCGCCAAAGAACAATTACTGTTTGAGAACGTTTATGATTGACTTATTCAATTATCACCGCCGCGAGTCGTCGGAGGTCAACGTGGGAGCCACGCCTCTGGGAGCCGACAATCCCGTGAGGATACAGTCGATGACCACCACAAAGACCGACGACACCGATGGTTCGGTGGCGCAGGCCAAGCGCATAGTGGATGCCGGAGGCGAGTATGTCAGGCTCACCACACAGGGCGTGAAGGAGGCTGAGAACCTTAGGAACATCAACGCCGCGCTGCGTCAGGACGGCTACATGACTCCCCTCGTGGCCGATGTGCACTTCAACCCACACGTGGCCGACGTGGCGGCTCTCTATGCCGAGAAGGTGAGGATAAACCCCGGCAACTACGTTGACCCCGCCCGCACCTTCAAGCGGTTGGAATATACCGATGAGGAGTATGCCGCCGAGTTGCACAAGATAGACGAGCGGTTTGTGCCCTTCCTGCGCATATGCAAGGAGCACCACACCGCCATACGCATCGGAGTGAACCACGGTTCGCTCTCCGACCGCATCATGTCGCGCTACGGCGACACGCCCGAGGGCATAGTGGAGAGCTGCATGGAGTTTCTGCGCATATGCAAGCGTGAGCGGTTCAGCGACGTGGTCATCTCCATAAAGGCCAGCAACACGGTGATCATGGTGCGCTCCGTGCGTCTGCTTGTGGCCGAGATGGACAAGGAAGATATGCACTATCCGCTGCACCTCGGTGTCACTGAAGCCGGTGAGGGCGAGGACGGAAGGATAAAGAGTGCGGTGGGCATTGGCGCGCTGTTGGGCGATGGCATTGGCGACACCATCCGTGTGTCGCTCAGTGAGCCGCCCGAGGCGGAGATACCCGTGGCGCGCCACCTTGTGGACTATGTCACCAAGCGCGCTGGCCACCAGTACATACCAGGCACTCCCTACGCGGGCTTCGACTACCTGCGCCCTGAGCGCCGCACCACGCGCGCTGTGGCGGGTGTGGGAGGCGGCAATGTGCCTGTGGTGGTGAGCAGTCGCACGCACGGTTATGAGCCATCGGAGGCCGACTTCGTCTATATAGGTGACGGCAAGGACTATTTCAGCGCCAACTGCCCCAAGGAGCCTATAAACGAAAAGGCTCTCATAGTGGATTTCACGGCTTATGATGCCGTCAGGCGTGAGCATCCTGAGTGTGTAGCCTACCCCATCTTCCCCTACAACGCCATGCCGTTCCTTTCGTCGGTCAAGGCAGAAGCAAAATTCCTCGTGTTGCAGTTTGGAGTGGTTACAGACGAATACATAGCCTGTCTCAAGGCCCATCCCGAAACAATTGTGGTGTGCGTGAGCAATCATCAGAACCGCCTCGGCCAGCAGCGTGCATTGCTCCACGAGATGATGACGGTCGGAGTGGAAAACCCCGTGGTGTTCTGCCAGATGTATCGCCACGGCCAGGAGGAGAAGAGCGACTTCCAACTTGAGTCGGCTGCCGACATGGGTGCGCTCATGTTCGACGGACTCTGCGACGGCCTTTGGCTCATGAACGACGGCTCGCTCGCCGCGGGCGACATTGAGGCCACGGCTTTCGGCATACTTCAGGCCTCTCGTCTGCGCATGTCCAAGACCGAATATATAAGCTGTCCTGGATGCGGTCGCACGCTATACGACCTGCGCTCCACCATAGCGCGCATAAAAGCCGCCACGGCCACCATGAAGGGCCTTAAGATAGGCATCATGGGCTGCATTGTGAACGGTCCGGGCGAGATGGCAGATGCCGACTATGGTTATGTTGGTGCAGGACGCGGCAAAATTTCGCTCTACAGACGCAAAGAGTGCGTGGCCAAGAACTTACCCGAGGACGAGGCTGTGGAGCGTCTGTTGGCCCTTATAGAGGCCGACAAGGCTCCTACAAATTGAAGCTTGAAGCTCCATATGCAAAAAACATATCCCTGCCAAACTGTAGAAAGCTTGGCAGGGATGTTTTTTTGCGAGTGTTCCGTTCGAAAACAATTGGCGTTAACATCGTCAGTTTTCGGGCCGCAGTTCGGAGAACTGCTCCTACTAAGTTTGCCCTTTCGCGAGGCCGCAGTAGTAGGAGCGCTTCTCCGAAGTGCGACCCCAGCAG
>CAVHDN010000156.1:0-5585 GCA_963634315.1 Flexilinea sp.
ACACAAAGTAGCCCTTTAGAACGTTCACCCGTTAGACTATGCTCATGCCGAACATACACGAAAGAGGGAAGGAACTTCTTGCAGTTCCTTCCCTCTTTTCGATATTGTGGCTATTATGAGAGCCTGTTTTTCTACTTCACAACCTTCTTTCCGTTCACGATATATACTCCGCGTGGCAGGGCTTTGAGGCTGTTGCCCATGTAGACACCGTCTACCGAGTAGACTGCTGCATGAGCGTCGGCTTCTGCGTCGGCTTCGATATTGTCGATGGCATCTATAGTCTCACTATCGATATCGAGCTGGGGCTGTACGCTGTCTGACGAGCGTACTACGAAGTAACCGCTCAGACCGTTCACCTTGTCGCCTACCTTGGCAAGCTTCAGGTTGCCGTCTTCAAGGCAGTAGACGGTATTTGCGGCATCGACGGTCATCGGACTGTAGTTGGGTACGAACTCGTAGTCGCCGGTGAAACTGTGCTGCGTCTTGTCCATCTTCACTCCGACGAATGTCGGGTTGGTGATGTCCTTGTCGGCAGGTTTCACTATGTAGGCTTCGCCAGCCTTCAGGCTGTCTACCTGTACGAAGCTGATGACGTTGCCGTTTATTTCCTTCACGCCCATCACGGCGGCGCCTTCAAGCGGCGAGCCCTTGATCTTTGTGTTGAACGGAAGGCTCAACGTATTCCATATGCCATGCTTGAGAATGCGGATGATTGAGGCTATGACATAGTCGCCGTTGTTTTCGGTGATGACGCCAGTGTTGTTTTTGTTCTCGTCGAGGGTGACCTTTTCATAGTCTGTGAGTTCGGATGACACGTTGGCTGTTGCTGCCGAAGCGGTACTGGTCTGCACATAGGCAGCAAACGGTTCGATACCGGTTCCGCTTTCTGTCGTGAGCAGGTTCCATACGCCCTCGTTGTCAATAGCCATTGCCTGCATGCCAACGGCATTCGTGTTACTGACAGCCGCAAGCGTACCTGTCATTGCATAGTTGTCCGACTTGGTCTGACCTGTGCGTGCAGGGGTTTCAATGACGGCTGTCTCTTCGTCGACACTGAACGTTGCACCGTCGGTATCCTTACATATAACATAAGGAGCATTGGCTTCGATGCTTTCCACACGCTTGAAGGTCATCTTGCTTCCGTCGTCGCTGCTGAGGGCGTATGCCTTGAAGCCGGCAGGTACCTCGGCTGCAAACGGAAGGATCAGCGCATACTTGCTGTCCTTGGCAAACTCGCGGTCGAACGTCACTGCCTTGGCGGTGAATGCCTTGGGCACGTCGTAGTCGTGCGAGCCGGTCAGGTTGTACTTGGCGCACTGCAGCGCACCTTCGCTTCCATACACCACGTTGTCGGCTGTCTGGTCGCCGAACGACTCGGGCACATAGACAAGGGCATTGGCACAGACACCGTACTTGCTGACATCGGTAGACTTGAGCGAGTCGCAGGCGCTGAGGTCAAGCCAGTGGAGGTTGGTGTTCGCAGTGAATGCTCCGTCCTCAATCTTCGACATCGTCGACGGGAGAGAGACCTGCTGCAGGTCTGCGAGGTTGGCCAGTTCGTCGGCCTTCAGGTCTGTAATCTTCGTCTTGGCGAGCAGGTTCAGCTTGGTAAGCTCGGGGAAGTCCTCCAACCAACCGCTGATGTCGTTCACGCTTGCGAGGTCGTCTTCGGTGGCCAGGGCCTTGCAGCCGAACATGCGGAACTCATTGATGTCGCCGAAACCGTTGGTGATGCCGTTCGCATGCTGGTTGATTGCCCAGCTGTTCGTATCTGAGAACTTGTTTACAAGCTCATTTCTCACATACCATGTTCCTGTCTTGCGCGGCTTGCTTTCCTGCGGGTCGTCGAAGGCGTTGTCTTCGAAGTCGGGCACATCTTCGGTGAGGAAGATCATCGTTTTCAGTTTGGTGCAGTCGCCGAATGCCTGATTCAGAATCTTCGTGGTCTTGTCGCCTATCACGATTCGCTGTAGCGAAGCCATGTCGTTACACGACTCATACGATAAGGTGGTGGCGGTACGCGGAAGGATGACGGTCTGCAGGTAGTCGCAGTTCCAGAGCATGTCCTTCGGCACCACGTTGTCTTCCTCCACCCTGCGGTTCACGCCCTTCAGCATGAAGTAGTAGTTGTCGGCCTTGATATCGGCATCGTAGAGGTCGAGATACGTCAGGTTGGTGGTGTAGACAAGATTGTTGTTGTCCGGCTCGCGTCCGCCGAGGTAGCGGATGAGGGCAATGTCCTTGCCGCCGATAGGGCCGTTTATCTTCAGTCCATTTACTGCGCTGAGGTCACCGCCCACGGCCACGATCTTGTTACCGTCCATAGTGAATGTGGCTTTCAGCGAGTCGGCCAGAGTGTTTGGCTCGGTCAGGGTTATCTCGCGGATGGCAGAGCGCAGAGAGCGGTAGCCCTGTATGTGGTTGGCATATTCGGGCCATGCCTTGCGGTAGTCGTCTTCCTGTCCTTCCGACACATACACCACGAAGTCTGTGGGCAGACTTACGAAAGCGCTCTTTTCAAGTTCGGGCACATCGGAGCCGAAGGCATAGATGGTGCGGAGAGAATCACAGTCCTTGAATGCGCCGGCGGTAATCTTCTTCAGACCTGCGGGAAGATAAACCATATTCAGGCCCTTCATGCCGGTCAGCGTGCCTTCGTCGAGAGTATCCACATTGCTGAGATACAGCTCGTCAAACTCCTTGATGTCGGTGTTTCCGTTGACATATCCCCTTATGTCGGAGATGGTCATCAGATCTACGGGAGAGAACACGTGCTTCTTCTTCATGGCCTCGACGAGAGCCTTGTCCTTGAAGTTGACCATGATGCTGTCGCATTTGCCGGTGTAGGCAACGTCTGAGGAATATTTGTCGACAGCATCGTAAGGCACTACAGCTGCCCAGAAGCGTGTGTCGTCCTTGGACAGATTAACGACAGAGTTGTCCTCCCGGCCTTGGTGCAGGCCGCTTGCTGCGAGGAAGGCATCCTCATCGGTGTCAGGCACCTTGTCGCCGAGCATGACGAGCATCACCTTGTTGGGCGTGGTCAATGCCACATAAGACTCATTCCATTCCGTGGCTATTTCCTCCATGTCGTCACCTATGACAAGAGTCACGAGGTTTTGGCAGTGCTCAAAGGCACCTTCCTGAATCTTTGTTGCGGTGCGCGGCAGGATGATTGTCCGGAGCTGGTCAAGACCGAAGAACATGAAGCGCGATACCTCGTTGTCGTTGTTGATCTTGTTGTTGTACCATGCGTTAATTGCAACACCCTTTCTCTCGAGGAAGCCGCGATTGTATTCATATCCGCCTGCCGACTTGAGATCGGCTTCATAGAGGTCGAGATATCTGAGATGACCGGCAGAAGGGTCATTATCATCCACGTCGCGCCCTCCAAGATAGCGTATCACGCCGATGTCGCGGCCGTCTATCGGACCGATGACGCGGAGCGAGTCGAACTGAGAATAGTTTCCCTCCAGTGATATGGTGCTGCCGTAGGTGTATTTCAGTCCGAGCTTTTCGGCCAGCGTTCCGGGTTCGGTGAGGGTAACGACCTTAAGTCCTTGATGTTTGCTCACGCTATTGATATGGTCGGCCACGGTAGCCCACTTCTGCTTGTAGAGGGCTTCAACGCTGTCGGCCACATATATTATATAGTCGTCGGGCAGTCCGGCAAAAGTCTCATCCGTGATATAGATAGGTGTAGGGCTGTTGACGTAGAACTCCTTGATACCGCTGCCTTCAAAGGCTTTGTCCTCTATGATGCTTACTTTGGCCGGGATGCTGAGCCTGTACAACAGACCGCAGTTCTTGAATGCATCGGTTTCGATTGTAGTCGTGCTGTCGGGTATCTGGATACTCTGCAACGATGTGCAGCCGGCAAACATACCATTGTAGATGGTACGCAAGCCGCAGGTTCCGAATGCACGGAACTCGTCGAAGGTCTGTATATGGGTATTGCCTGTGAAAAGTGTCATCAATTCCCTTGGGGTTGCCCGGGTGGCGTCGACATGCCCGAAGTCGGTGCCTGAGTTCAAGCTTGTGTTGAAGCGGTAGTACTCGAGAAGCATTTCGCTTACCTTCTTGTCGGTTGGTTCGAAGAAGCAGGGAGCGAATTTGTCCTTATACTTCACCCATGACGAATCGGATAGGAAAGCATTCTCCTGGTCGAGACAGAACTTGATGCGGAGCTTCGGCGTGTCGTCGAACACGCCATTGCCAAGGACAAACTGGCTCGGAGTCATGCTCTCGGTGTGGTTCGTACCGTCGGCCACCTGATAGATGAGGTTGAGGTTCTCAAAGTTAGGACAATGTGCAAAGGCTGAGTCCTGCAGGGACACGCTGAAGTCGGAGTCGTATACGTCGGCCACATTGGTGTGGGTGTCGGTCATGTCGAGGGTTCTGAGCAGCGTATCACCTTTGAAGGCGCCTGCCTTCACATAGTCGAGCTTGTAGTTGTTCCACTCGCCGAAGTCGTTGATGAGTGCGGCAAGACCATTGTTGTGGTCCTCGTCGAGCTCGGTGTCATCGGCGCCGTAAATCATCACATGGTCTATGTCGTGGGTGCCAGAGGTGGTGCGTAACGGCAGGGTGTTATTGTCGTAGGCAAGGGCATACTTGCAACTCCACTCGGTCTGCTTGTTCACGATATCCACCTTTCTGGTCTGGAACATGTCCTTGTATTTCGACCAGTATTCGTCGTCGAGGAACTCCTGCAGTTCTTCCTCGCCCACGACAATCTTGATCTTCTTGCGCGCCACGCTGTCGAGACCGGCAAAGATGTCGCCCAAGGGGATGAAGTTGTCGGGAGTGAGGCTCTTGTAACAATGGTTCTCGGTGTGTGCTCCGGTAGAGAAGTTGATGAGGTCGAGCGTAGTGAGGTTTGTACAGCCTCTGAACATTGAGTCGGGAAGAGCCAGTGTCATGCCCGAAGCCAGCGAACGTGCGTTTTCGTTGTATCGTTCCTGGAATTTCACCTCCTTCAGGTTGGTCTTGTTGTGGAATGCATCGTAGGCAATGGCTACAGTCTGGTAGTCGTCTAAATCTCCGCAGTCATTGTAAATGGTCACATAGCTTTGGTCGTCCACATTCTTCACATACATGTGGGGAATGTTGGTTGTCTTCTGTCGGCTGATGATGTAGCCGCCACCTGTTGTTGTCCAGGTTGACGGGCGGTCAAAATTCTTTCTTGCACGACTGGAAATGTAATTGACGGCAGTACTGTTGTTGATAGCAGCTTTTGTACTAAGACTTATCAAAGCTGCTGCTTCCAATGAATTTATCGTCCGAGAAAGTATAGAATTCAAATATTGTAGAGCAGTATATGGAATACCAGTTGTAGTATAAAGAATTCCCTCTGTGCTAAAATTGACTGCACTTCCTCCTTCCAATAAAGAGGTTGCTGCCCATTTGCTAACATTGCCAACAGCTTGCGCTGTTTTGGCAAAGACCTTGCTTCCCAACGACGCAAATCCTTGTGAACTTGTAGCATATTCAGTCAATTTTGCCGGCACCTCAACACCCGTACCCACCGTCGAATAAGCAGCAGACCAAAGAGTTGCAGCAGTCAACGCCACTCGTACAGCGAT
>CAVHDN010000157.1:0-5560 GCA_963634315.1 Flexilinea sp.
CACTGTATGAACGGTCCCGTGTTGCCGTTGAAGTCGATGCTCTCCTCGGGGTTGAAGAGCATGTTCTTGCGCGCATCCACTTTCAGAATGAAATATTTCAGCGCTCCCATGCCCACTATGCGCGCTATCTCCGAGCGCTCGTTCTCCGTCATGTCGTCGAACTTGCCAAGCTCTTCGCTCGTGCGCCTTGCGTCGGCTATCATGGCACTTATCAGGTCGTCGGCATCGACCACCGTGCCCTCGCGGCTCTTCATTTTGCCGTTGGGCAGTTCCACCATGCCGTAGGAGAAGTGCACCAGCTCCTTGCCCCACTTGAAGCCGAGGCGGTCGAGCAGTATGGACAGTACCTGGAAGTGGTAGTTCTGCTCATTGCCCACCACATATATCATCTTGTCTATAGGGTAGTCCTTGAAGCGCATCTCCGCCGTGCCTATGTCCTGCGTCATATACACGCTCGTACCGTCGGAGCGCAGCAGCAACTTTTGGTCGAGTCCCTCGGCGGTGAGGTCGGCCCACACGCTGTTGTCGTCGTGGCGCTCGAAGAGCCCCTTTGCCAGACCCTCCTCCACCTTGGCCTTGCCTTTGAGGTAGGTATCCGACTCGTAGTATATCTTGTCGAAGCCAACGCCGAGAGCCTTGTAGGTCTCGTCGAAGCCGGCATAGACCCACTCGTTCATCTTCTTCCACAGGTCGCGCACCTCCTTGTCGCCCTGCTCCCACTTCACGAGCATCTCGTGGGCCTCCTTCATGAGCGGAGAGTTGTCCTTGGCCTGCTTCTCGGACTCCTCTTCGCCCATGCCCTCGGCCTCATATTTGGCCTTGAGCTCCTTCACCTCGTCGCGGTAGTGCTTGTCGAAGGCCACGTAGTAGTCGCCTATGAGGTGGTCGCCCTTCTTGCCGCTGCTCTCGGGGGTCTCGCCGTTGCCCCACTTGAGCCAAGCGAGCATGGACTTACATATGTGTATGCCGCGGTCGTTGACTATGTTGGTCTTCACCACTCGGTTGCCGTTGGCCTCCATTATCTTTGCGAGCGACCAGCCCAAGAGGTTGTTGCGCACGTGTCCGAGGTGCAGGGGCTTGTTGGTGTTGGGCGACGAGTATTCTATCATCACCAGCGGCGACTGCGGTGTGGCTTTCTTCTCGCCGAATGTCGGGTCGGCGTCGATTTCGGCCAGTAGCTCTGCCCACGCCTTCTGCGCCACCGTGAGGTTGAGGAAGCCCTTCACCACGTTGTATGAGGCCACCGCGCCGCAGTTGGCCACGAGATAGTCGCCCAAATCCTTGGCTGTGTCTTCCGGCTTCTTTCTCGACATCTTCAGGAGCGGGAACACCACCAGTGTGAGGTTGCCCTCAAACTCGCGCTTTGTCTTCTGCAATTGCACCATCTTCTCCGGCACTTCCTCGCCGTAGAGGGCTTTCACTCCAGCCATCACCGACTGGGCTATTGTCGTTTCTATGTCCATTGCTTTACCTTTCAATATATTATGTATGGGCTGCAAAATTACAAAAAAAACGCTGAATGGCAAAAGGACTAGCCTTTGCCTCAGCGTTTGTCGGCGGAGTAGTAGGAGCATTTCTGTGAAATGCGACCAAATACGTTTGGGAACATTGGGTCGAGTTTTTCGTTGGTCGCGTTTGGCGCAAACGCTCCTACGCAGACGCGAAAACCAAAATGTTGGTGAAACATTTGGCCAAGACGATGAAAATATCTACTTTTGCAAACAGAGATTAACGAAACAAGTCACTTTATCAACAATTTAAAAAGTTTTGGGCCTATAGACGGAAGTTTTACTTAATAAGAAACAAAAGACGATTAAGTATGAAGAAATTCGGAGGTATGACCGACGAAGAGTTGGCGTTGCTCTACATTGGCGGCAACAACAGTGCCTTTGACGAGCTTCTGTCGCGCAACCAAGACAAGCTTTTCAACTACATCATGTTCGTGGTGAGAGACCAGGAACTGGCCAACGACATTTTTCAAGACACGTTCGTGAAGGTGATAACCCGCCTTCAGGAGGGCCGCTATGCCGTTACGGGCAAGTTTTCGTTCTGGATTACACGCATAGCCCACAACGTCATCATGGACTGGTATCGCCAGCAGCGCGGCGAGCGCATGGTGGACTTGGGCGAGGAGCACGACCTTGCCTCTTTGCGTGCGGCGGCGAGCAGCGGCAGGGAGGTGGAGATGGTCAACGAGCAGGTGCTCTTCGACGTGCGGCGCATGATGGACAGTCTGCCCACGCCGCAAAGGGAGGTGGTGTTCATGCGCTTCTATCAGGAGCTGTCGTTCAAGGAGATAGCCGAGATAACGGGCGTGAGCATTAATACAGCTCTGGGGCGCATGCGCTATGCCATCATAAACCTGCGGCGCATGGCGCGTGAGCACAACATAGCGCTCAGTTTGGCTGTGTAGGGTGGGGAGGCGTTTCGGAATCTCTCCAAAGCGTGAAGTTCTCACATGAGCATAAATGCAAGAAGTGCCAGGGACAATAGTCCTTGGCACTTCTTGCGTAACAGAGGGTCTGTAAGTGCTTTGCGTCAGCGCACCACTTGCTTTTGCGTCTTTCTGCCCTGCTTCACCACATACAAGCCTGGGCGAAGCTCCCGTTCGGGCACACGCTGGCCCGAAAGGTTGTAGAATGTTTTTTCTGCTTTAGCCGCACTTTCAGCCTCCACAGGCTCCATACCCGTCACCGACGCAGGCATGCTGATAGATGCGGAGTTGGCCACGCCGCAGTTGGTCGGATCGTCATAGTCCAAGCCGAAGATGTAGGCCACCACCTGCATGTTGTCGAGCTTCCAACTGTCATTGAGGACGAAGCTGCAGGCATAGTCGTAGGTCTTGCCGTTCCACTGTAAAAGCTCGCCCCACGCCTTGTTTACGGCACGTTTGACGTGCTGGTGAGTAAAACCGCCGTCGCTGCCCGCCTGACTGCGCGTCGCAATGTTGTTCTCCACCAAGGCCACTACCAAGCGTGTCTCGCCCTCGGTGAGGTCTTTCTTGGTGCGCTCGCCGCTCACTCGCACATTGAGCCGATGGTTGTCGGTGCCGTCGCGCTCGGCCGCAATGTTGAGCGTGACATAAGCCGGCTGGGCCATGCAGTAGTCCAGATAGGCCTCCACCTCCTCCTGACTCTTCTGTCCCACCACAGGCGTAGTGGTGCCGAAGGGCACACGGTCGAACATGAGGGCTGGGGCGTAGATGTAGCCGTCGGCATTGTAGAACCACAGATAGGCCGAGTCGCAGGCCGTGGTGAGCCAGTCGGAGTAGTAGCCCGTGTGGTGGCACAGCACGTTCAGTCGGCCGTCATACTTGCCGCTGCTTATCACGTCGCTTATCACGCCCGCCATGCGCGGACACTTAGAGCACTTCTCCGTGGTGAACTCCTCAAGGAGTACGCTGCGCTCAAATTCGCACCGGGCCATGTTGACCGAGTCGCAGAACACGTTGTCGGCCATGTTCTCATCGTTGCCCTCGTTGATGTTTGAGAGAGTCAGCGTGACCAAGCGCTTCTCCGGTTCGTCGCTGGTGATGGCCGGACGCATGTTGAGCGTAAGCGTCACCGCGTCGTTGTAGGCCAGAGAGGTGTCGATGTGTGTGGTGTAGGTCTCGCCCAGAGAACTGAAAGCCGTGGTGAGGTCGAAGCCCGTGACCGTCTGCGTACCTTTGTTGCGCAAGGTGGTCTCCACCGCAAACGTGCCCTTGGAGCACACAAACACCGACGGCATGTTCACTGACTCGAGCGCGAGGTTGAGCCTTGGCAGATTGTCGCCATACACCAAGGCCTCTACACTCAGCACACCCTCGGAACTGAGGTCTTGCCACGCCTCGTCACCCACCTTCACATATAGTCCGCCCTCAACGCCTGGAGCAACTGCCGAGAGGGCATACGACGAGCCTTTCTGATGGTAGGAATAGCCTATGTAGAGTCCGTCGGAGAGATTGTCGCCTATGGTGAACGGCTGCTTGAGGCCCACTTGGTTCCACCCCTTCTTCACGTCGGCTTTAGACATGCAGCCCTCGGCCAGGTTGTCGCCGTCGAGGGAGGCACGCAGCCATACCACGATGCTGTCAACATTGAGCTTGGCCACGATGCCGGCGCAGATGGAGTCGATGTGGCAGTTGAGGTAGGGCTTCAAGTCGCTCTGCTTGACGTGGATGGCTCCCGATGTCCAAATGTTCTTCGTGGAAGAGCCTATGGAACCTGAAGAGGCCACACGGCCGTTGCAGTAGCCTAGCTTGAGTGCTGTGGCCGCCTGCGCAGTGGCGGCGGAGAGCATGCAGAGTAGGGTTATGAGTGAGAATAGTGTCCTTTTCATCTTTCCTTTGTTTCCTTTATTGATAGTTCGGCTGAGTCTTTCTTCTTTATTGTTTGTTGCAAAAGCCCACAGTTTTACTTTTCCGCGGGCATGAGATACTTGTCGCCCGTCTGTTTTATCAGTTCGTCGGCATACTTCTCGGGATAGCCCGGACGCTCCACCTTTGCCCCAAGCCCATACTTGGTGCGCAGTAATCGTCCCTTGGCCTCGGGCTTCACTATCATGTCGTTGTATTTCACAATGAGATGCTTGGCCAGACGGTTCCAACGGTCGAGCATCTGCTGCGCCTTGAGGCTGGTGTAGTTGTCGAGGTAGGTCACGGCTTTGGCTGCATCTTCCTTGTAGAGGCTCTGTGCCTTGGCCTCTATGTCGGCCTGCGCCTTGAGGTAGGCGTTGTCGAGCGAGTCGCGCACGCCTTTGAGCTCTCCGAACATGAGACTGTAGCGTGGATAGACCATGTTGCTCACCCAGTTGCACATCCAGTAGGCATTGTCAAACGAGAAGGTGAGTGCGTCGGCCTTGGCCGCATCGTAGCAACCGGGCACCGTTTGCATGCAGCAATACACGGGGGTGAAGGCCACCATGTTGGCGTCGTCGTTGCCAAACCACAGCACTCCGCCTATCTCCCTTGGCAACCAAGAGCGCATCTGACTCACATAGACAAAGCCCGACTGCTGTGTGGATGTGGGACGCTCGTTGAAATACTCCTTGCCGTTGTGCTTGAACGAGAGCGGTGTGGGGCGGTAGGGCATCTGCCACAGGCCACCGCCAATATCGGAGTCGAGGGCAAAGGGAGTGCCCTCGTAGTGGTCGCGCATGGCCTCCTCTAGTTCCTTCACGCCCACCTTCCGGTCGGGCACGAGCCAAAGGGGCATGGGCTCGGCGTTGGCCTCGCGTCCTTCAGCATAAGGCAGATACTTGTCCATGCCAGAAGCAAACCTGTTGAAGAAAGCCCACACACGAGCCTCGCACCAACGACGACCCTCAAAGTCGGGGGCAGCGTAGGTGTCGCAGAAACTGAAGTCGGCGTCGCTGCCCTTATACCAGCCCTTGCTCCGGGCAAACTTCACCACGTTCTTCGAGCACATCACGTTCTGTTTGTCCTTTTGGTTGAAGGTGCGTATGCGACTTTGGTTGGCGTGACCGCAAATGGCGTCGTCGGGAATGCGCAGCGCAACCCACACCACGGCCTTGCTGCCCGCGCCGCAGCCCATCATCTCCATAATCCACGCCTCGTTGG
>CAVHDN010000158.1:0-5488 GCA_963634315.1 Flexilinea sp.
GTCTTTCAGCAAGACATTATATTTCGGACTGTACTTCTTTATAAGATTGTTTTCGAGCAGCAGTGCATCCTCCTCCGTTTTGACCACCGTATATGATATGTCGTGTATCTTGCTTACAAGCACTTTAGTCTTGAAACGGTCCACTTCTGTGTGGAAGTATGACGATACGCGACTCTTCAGGTTCTTGGCTTTACCCACGTAGATTATGGTTCCTTTATCATCGTAGTACTGGTAGCTTCCAGGCTTCTCTGGCAACCTGCTCACAATGTCTTTGAGATAAGTTAGTCGTTTGTTGTCTTCTTCTTTAGTCATTTTGCGTTTCCTTCTGATATAGATACTTTTAGCGAATAAAGTTTCACGTGAAACTTATCTTGCTGTGTTTGGGTGGGGTGTGGTTATGATTAAGTGTACCCTCCTGCCATTGCTAAGTGCATTTGGCTATATGGAAGGTACACTTTGTTGTTTGTTGGTCTTCACTTTAGCTTAGCCAAGCGAGCCATTGCTTTTGCCTGAAGTGTTGCTTTCGCTTCTTCATTTCCTTTGCAGTTCATAGGCATTTCGTGAAGAAAACGTGGCGTTGTCGCCTAAGTCTTATTCGTTAATGAGCGATGTTACTTCCACGCCTTTCTCGAAATTGTCACGTCCGTGCAACCCCTCGTCGCTTATCTCAATGATAAAACTCATGTAGATGTTCTTCGGATTAAACTTCTTCACGAGGTTGTAAGCAGCTTTCATCGTACCGCCTGTAGCCAAGAGGTCGTCGTGAAGCAGTACGGTGTCTTCCGGTGAAATGGCATCTTTGTGTATTTCGAGCGTGTCGGTTCCATATTCCTTCGTGTAGCTTTCGCTATAAGTATCGGCAGGTAGTTTGCCAGGCTTGCGGCATAATACCACGCCTGCACCAAGCTTTATAGCCAGTGCCGACGATAGAATGAATCCACGGCTCTCCACTCCGACAATTTTGGTGATGCCTTTGTCTTTGTACAACTCGTACAGCTCGTCCACCATAATGCGCAAGCACTCGGGGTCCTTCAATAGGGTTGTGATGTCTCTAAAGTTGACTCCCTTTTGGGGAAAGTCTTGGATGTAGCGCAAATGCTGCATCAGTGTTTTGTTGTTCATACCCAGTAAGTTATATAAATATGTTTCATGTTTAAGTTTCACGTGGAACGTTTGCTGTGTAGCATTCCGTTACGGGGCTTCTCGCTTTGGACTTCTCGTGCTTTTGACCCCCCCCCTTTCCTTAGCGCCCCATCAGCACAAGCATTACGTTGATGTCGCTTGGCGAGATGCCCGGAATGCGGCTCGCCTGTGCCATTGTTTCGGGGTCTATTGCCTCAAGCTTCTGTCGAGCCTCTGTTGAAAGCTGTTTCATTTCTCGGTAGTTGAAGCGTCCTTTTATCTTTATGTTCTCCAAACGGTGCATCTTTTCGGCTACCATTCTTTCGCGTTCTATGTAGCCTTTATACTTTGTTCTTATCTCCACTGCTTCGGCTATCTCTTCCTTTCTGTCGGCAGGACTGTCCAAAACAATTTGAAGGGCTGGGAATATTTCGGCAAGTGTCGCCATGCTTATCTGTGGCCGGCTTATTAAATCTACCAGTTTGCATCCTTCGCGTAGGGGAGTGGTACCCAAATTCTCCAACGCAGAGTTTATTTCATTTGGTTTCACCGATGTGCTCTTACAGTAGCTTTCTATCGCCTCAATTGCGTTTTTCTTCTCAATCCATCGGTCGTAGCGATCCCGTTTGGCTACCCCTATCTCATAGGCACGTTCCGTAAGGCGTGCGTCGGCATCGTCTTGTCGCAGTAGTATGCGGTGTTCCGCCCTCGAAGTGAACATTCTGTAAGGCTCATCCACACCTTTTGTTACGAGGTCGTCAATGAGTACACCTATATAACTCTCGTCTCTGTTCATCACAAAAGGCTTGCTTCCGCCGCACCGCAAGGCGGCGTTTATCCCTGCCGCTATACCTTGGCCTCCCGCTTCCTCATATCCTGTGGTACCATTCACCTGTCCTGCGAAGAACAGTCCGCCAATAATCTTCGATTCCAACGTGTGTCGCAGTTGTGTGGGGTCGAAGTAGTCATACTCAATAGCGTAGCCAGGACGATAGATCTCTACATCGCGCAGAGCCGGTATCTTTCTAAGCGCAGCTATCTGCACATCCATTGGCAGCGACGACGAGAAACCGTTTAGGTACATCTCGTTTGTGTCCTCACCTTCAGGTTCAAGAAACAATGGGTGTTGGTCTTTGTCGGGAAATGTCGTAAGCTTCGTCTCAATGGAAGGGCAGTATCTTGGTCCAATGCTCTTTATCTGTCCGTTGTAGAGCGGCGAGTCTGCCAGTCCACTTCGCAGTGTCTCGTGCACTTCGCGGTTGGTGTAGCACGTCCAGCACGTCAGTTGGCGCAGAGGCCTTTCGTTGCTTATGAAGCTGAAGCGGTGGAAGTCGTTCTCGCCTTCCTGCACTTCCAAGTCCTCAAAATGCACGGTTCTTCGGTCTATCCTTACCGGTGTACCAGTCTTCATGCGGCCACTGCGTATTCCGTGCCTGGTTATGCTCTCCGTGAAGTTGGTCACTGCTGGTTCAGCAATGCGCCCTCCAGGCAGCTTGTTGCGTCCAATGTGCATCAGTCCGTTGAGGAATGTGCCCGCTGTCACAACCACGCTCTTAGCCCTTAGTTCCACTCCCCATATCGTGCGAACCCCAACGGCCTCGCCGTTCTCTACTATCAGCTCATTGGCTTGGTCTTGCCAGATGTAAAGGTTGGGGGTATTGTCAAGCGTGGAGCGCCATTTCCATATGAATTTTCCTCGGTCGCATTGTGCTCGGGGGCTCCAAACGGCAGGCCCCTTGCTGCGGTTCAGCATGCGAAACTGTATGGCTGTCGCGTCGGTAACCAGTCCCATGTGGCCGCCAAGCGCATCGATTTCTCTTACTATCTGTCCTTTTGCTATACCGCCGACGGCAGGGTTGCAGCTCATTTGCGCTATCTTGTTCATGTCCATCGTGACCAGACAAGTCCTTGCCCCTATGTTTGCTGCGGCCGTAGCGGCCTCACAGCCGGCGTGTCCTCCTCCTATGACGAGGACATCATACTGAAAAACCATTGAAAAGATATAAAAAATACGCCGCAAAATTACTCATAAAAATCGATTTTTGGTCTGAAAGCCTTTGGTTAATCATTAATTTATAGTAATTTTGCGCTCACGATAAAGGAACCGAATACCTATTATCAAGTATTGAACTCATTTCTTTGCCTACGCGAGAGGCGCAAGCACAGGGCGAAAACAATTCTTTTAATAATTAAATAATTTAATTTCAATCATTTATGTGGTTAATCAACTCATCCATTGGTAGGAAAGTAGTGATGTCAGTTACGGGCATTGCGCTTATCCTATTCTTGACATTCCACATGTCAATGAACCTTGTAGCTCTTTTTTCTGAGGACGGCTACAACATGATTTGTGAGTTTCTGGGTGCCAACTGGTACGCTCTTGTAGCAACACTCGGCCTTGCAGCCTTGGCAGTCATTCACATTCTGTATGCCTTCATCCTCACCATGCAGAACCGCAAGGCGCGTGGCGGCGAGCGTTATGCCGTTACAGTGCGTCCTTCAAAGGTTGAATGGGCATCCCAAAACATGCTTGTGCTTGGCTTGGTAGTAGTGTTGGGCCTGCTGCTTCACCTTTGGAACTTCTGGAAGAACATGATGTTTGCCGAACTTACATGCATGAACACCTTGCATGACCCCGCTGATGGCTTCGCCTACATTCAGGACACATTCGCTTGCCCAGTCTATGTAGTGCTCTATATCGTGTGGTTGGCAGCTCTGTGGTTCCACCTCTCTCACGGCTTCTGGAGCGCCATGCAGACTTTCGGTTGGAATGGCAAGGTATGGTTCTGCCGTTGGAAAGTCATAGGTATAGTATATTCCACTCTTCTCATGCTCGGATTCCTTGTGGTGGCATTGGCTTTCGCCTTCGGATGTGCCCCAAGTCTGTGCTGCATTTAACAAAGTAACATTTAATACATAATAGAAAGATTATGGCTAAGCAAATAGATTCAAGAATACCTGAAGGGCCAGTGGCTGAGAAATGGACCAATTACAAAGCCCATCAACGCCTTGTAAACCCGAAGAACAAGCTGAAACTTGACGTTATTGTTGTTGGTACAGGTCTCGCAGGAGCCAGTGCCGCTGCAAGTCTCGGTGAGATGGGTTTCAGAGTGCTCAACTTTTGCATACAAGACTCTCCCCGCCGTGCCCACTCGATAGCCGCACAGGGAGGCATCAACGCCGCCAAGAACTATCAGAACGACGGCGACTCCGTTTATCGCCTGTTCTATGACACAGTGAAAGGTGGTGACTACCGCGCCCGCGAGGCCAATGTTTACCGTCTCGCAGAGGTTTCCAACAGCATCATCGACCAGTGTGTGGCACAGGGAGTGCCCTTTGCACGTGAGTATGGCGGCATGTTGGCCAACCGTTCTTTCGGTGGCGCACAGGTTTCACGTACATTCTACGCCAAGGGACAGACTGGCCAGCAGCTTCTGCTTGGTGCCTATTCAGCCCTGAGCTGCCAGGTTAAGGCAGGCCGCGTGCTCCTTTACACCCGCTATGAGATGGAAGACGTGGTCATTGTTGACGGCCGTGCTCGTGGCATCATTGCCAAGAACCTCATCACAGGTAAGCTTGAGCGCTTCTCTGCCAATGCCGTGGTCATTGCCACTGGCGGTTATGGCAACACATATTTCCTTTCAACCAACGCTATGGGTTGCAACTGCACCGCCGCTGTGCAGTGCTATCGCAAGGGTGCCTACTTTGCCAACCCCTGCTACGTTCAGATACACCCCACATGTATTCCCGTTCACGGTGACAAGCAGTCGAAGCTCACGCTTATGTCTGAGTCCTTGCGCAACGATGGACGCATTTGGGTGCCCAAGAAGCTTGAGGACTCCAAGGCTCTGCAGGCCGGTACCAAGAAGGGAAGCGACATCCCCGAGGAAGACCGCGACTACTATCTGGAGCGTCGTTATCCCGCATTTGGTAACCTCGTACCTCGTGACGTGGCCTCACGTGCAGCCAAGGAACGTTGCGACAAGGGCTATGGCGTGAACAATACCGGTCTTGCCGTGTTCCTCGACTTCTCCGAGAGCATTGAACGCCTCGGCATCGACGTGGTGCGCCAGCGCTATGGCAACCTCTTCGACATGTATGAGGAGATTACCGATGTCAATCCAGGCGAGTGCGCCAACGAGATAAACGGTGTGAAGTACTACAACCCGATGATGATTTATCCCGCCATCCACTACACCATGGGTGGCATCTGGGTCGATTACGAGTTGATGACCTCCATCACCGGTCTGTTCGCCATTGGCGAGTGCAACTTCTCCGACCACGGAGCCAACCGTCTTGGAGCGTCAGCCCTCATGCAGGGATTGGCCGATGGCTACTTCGTGCTGCCCTACACCATACAGAACTA
>CAVHDN010000159.1:0-5480 GCA_963634315.1 Flexilinea sp.
CCTGGCGGTTCAGAAATCTTATTTCCGGTTTAATGGCAATTGTTCCAATTTCTGTCGTTTCCACCCCGCTCTCCATCATGGCAGGCAGAAACTTGCTCCGCAATATCTTGGCAGTGTTTCCTGTCAGTTGGTCTTGACCGGATGGCAATGCGAAAGCAATTTCTACGCTTTGGGCGCAAACATGCGCACAAAGCAAGAAAGACAACAATGTAACATATAGAATCCTTTTCATGATTTCTGTTTTTTTATTTTACGGTTATTACCAACATGTTGTTGCTAATGGTGCGTTCTATCTTCAATCCATTGTTACGGAAGAACTGAAGTAGGGCCAAACCAAACTTGTTGGCATTGTATGTGCGACCATTCGCATCTTTGAGAGGTATTCTGATGTCGTCAAACAACATCTGCTTGTCTGTCGTTCCCTGAATGTGGTAGTTGCCTTTGTAAGAGTGTTCTTCCACCCAAAGTTCCAATGCGTCGGAGAGCGTCAGGCCATCAGTCCCCACTTCCTTCATCATGGTGCATGTGGATGCTTCGTCTATGCCTATGGTGACAGATATGGACTGTCCGTTTTCTGCTATGTCGGCAAGCTTTGCTTGCATGGTGTTGAGAAAGTTGTCCATACTTTTCTCAATGGCGCGTGAGGTCAGTTTGCCATAATCATCTGTGTAGAATTTCCCACTCTCACATACTGCATTGGCCAGCGAGTTGGCAGTGGAGGTCTCATAGCCCGACAGAATGACTTTCACAGCATTGCCTGAAGACGACTCTAATAGGTTTATCTCGGCTTCGACATACACATCGGCTCCCGACTGTTGTATTATCATAGTCTTCGCATCTTGTTGTTGGCTGTTGCCGAGGGCTGATGCTTTTGACACATTTTTCAGTTTTGCAAAGAAATCCACCGTTGTATAGCCTCGCTGGTCGAAAGCCTCTTTTATCTTTGTTAGGGCTATGCGCTTGTTTACATATTTTCCAATACGGTGCGTATGTCTTGTCCTTCGGATGTATATGGTATTACCATAATCTTTGGACTCGCGGTTTGTATCGGCTCTACTTGTGATACAATCTCTTGAGCCTGTATGCTATTCAGCAGGGCTAACAGAAATAATAGGGTTAAGGATAACTTCTTCATAGTTTATTTTTTGATTATCAAGTTACAACGCACAGTTCCATTGTTCTCGATTGTTGATGTAATGGCGGATGCCACTTTGGCCGGCACGCTACATTCCGAGAAAGATTCGCCAGATAGCTTTTCCACCTTAGCCTTGCCTATTTCGCTGGGGTAGGGCTTGCCGTTAAGCATCTCTATTGACTCTACAGCGAAAGCGTCATCAACCTTTACTCCGGCTTCTTTGCCAATGCCGACAAGTATGGTTTTCTTGTCAAGTATGCGCAAGACCTTGCCGGTGACGGGAAAGTTAATGCGAAAATATTCGTATATGTTTTCCTGCAAGCTCTGCATGGCAGAGGTAACCGCACTCTCCGGAGAAAGCATCTCTTTGCTGCACTTCCCGTCAAAACCTTGGGCTTCGTTGCTTACGCCAGTCTCTACATCAACCACCTTCAGTTGGAAAGCCACGCTTGCCTTATAGCCGCGTGTCGTGCCATTGGGGTTGCTCACCCTGTACACAGGTATCTTCACTATGTGTCCTGTGATCAACTTTTCCGCTGCTACTGCCGCCCCTTGTTCTGCAAGATTGTCACTGTCAAGGAACGCCTCGCTCTTTTGCAGCTCCAGCTCGTCTTGCACTTTGTCAAGGCTGGTGCGGTCAACAACAACGAAACGATGTGTGTTTGTCAACATTTCCACCACCTTTTCTGTGACGAGTCCAGTGTATGGGCTTTCCTCATCGCAGGTAAACTGGGCGATACCTACAACAGGACGGTCGTCTGCAGCGAAAATGGCTGACGTGTGTCCCAATAGGACGCACGCCAGCAATGTAACCAAAATCTTGGGCATAAGCTTCAGTTAAAGGTTCTTGCCTGTTTTTGCGGTTTCAATCATTTGCTTGATTGCCGCAACCTTTGCCTTGGATTCTTCTAGCAAAACAGGATAAGCATCCTTGGTGAAAGCAAGCGCCGAAGCAATTTTGGCTGCTTTCATCGGGTTCTTGTTCTCTGTAGATGCTTTTGTTGCACTCTCTGCGCCCTTTGCTGCTGCGGCTATTGAGACACCTTCTGCTGTAAGCGTTGTACCCAGTGCGATGAGCTCCTCTGCCGTTGGCTTCTTGATGGTGACGTCAGTAACGCCATCCTTAGTCTCCCCAATCTGACGATAGTAAAGGTTCTGGAGTTGCTCTGACGTTGCGGCGGAAGCGATGGCTGCCGTATAGACTCCAGCTACATAGGTGTCCACTTCGCCTACACCGGTTTTCTTCGGTTCTTTAGAACAGAGTTTTGCCAATTTCTCGCAACGTGCCTCACTTGCCTTGATGTCTTCCTTTGTTTGTGCGAAACCCGAAGCTACATTCATTGCCAACAATGCGGCGGTAATAAATAAAAACTTTTTCATCTTTATTGATTTTTAGATGACTGCTTGGCTGCCACAGCAGAAAATAAATAGTTAGGATATCTTGATACATAAAATAGAAAAGCGTGGAGCCAGACCTTCGCTCGTTTCACGCATCTAGGCTCTCGCATTGCCCTGTAAGTCGAAACGAGCAATGCTGAAAGCCCCACGTGTGTGCAAGTATATTATCCTCTTCCACAGGTCTCCAACTGCGTAAGCCGTAAGATACTGTAATAGAGGTATACAATACACCCTGTGAGGCGTCCCCCATTGCTTTGTTTTTGACTTACAGTTGAACTTTGCGAGAATCAGATGCGTCAAAACCAAAGCGTTAGTTACGCCTTTTATCAAATGTATGTCCATCCCCACCTCAACCCCTTCGGGCTTTCAGCAACAGAAAGACGTGACAAATATAGACATAATCCTTGAAATCTTTAATGTGAATTGCCACTTTTCTTTCTGTTTTGTTGTGGTTTTAACATTTGGAAGAGCGGATGGGGGTGATGGTTATCGCTCAATAGTTACAATGAATGGCGCCAATGAACAAACGCACAGCGAAGCACAATATTTTTTTTGCTCACTATTTCTTGGTTATGTATATCCGCATTGTCCGGAGTGTTCAAAAGCTCCGATTTTTGCCCAAAACTGTGGTTTCTTGCGGAGGAAACCGATGGTTTCCTCACTTGTTCAATTAGGAAACCGATGGTTTCTACGGCGGAAACCGATGGTTTCTACGGCGGAAACCAGTGGTTTCTACGGCGGAAACCATTGTAATTGTTGAGATTATTCACATACTGCTGGCGACGGAATATAGATGTTTCGGTGCTCGTTTGTGTACGCCCAGCCATTACCATATAAGTCCGATACTTGCATGGCTGAACAGTTACTATGCTTAATTAACATATTAAAAAACCTTATTTTGTATTAAAATAATGCCTTTTTCTGAGTTTGAAGATGATGAGCGCTGTTCTGTTTAAATTAAATGTTGTACCTTTGCAGCCCAAATGCGGGCATATTGTGCCCGTGTTAATGGCTCGACATATACATATAATATATAATATAAAAAACAAAAACAACAATGCCTACAATTCAACAATTGGTAAGAAAAGGTAGAAAGGTGCTTGTTGACAAGAGCAAGTCGCCCGCTTTGGACTCATGCCCTCAGCGTCGTGGCGTTTGTGTTCGTGTATATACAACAACCCCGAAGAAACCTAATTCGGCAATGCGTAAGGTTGCCCGTGTACGTCTGACAAACCAGAAGGAAGTGAACTCCTACATCCCCGGAGAGGGCCACAATCTGCAGGAGCACTCAATCGTGCTTGTGCGTGGCGGTCGTGTTAAGGACCTCCCCGGTGTGCGCTACCACATCGTTCGCGGTACTCTTGATACCGCAGGCGTGGCCAACCGCACTCAGCGCCGTTCAAAGTATGGTGCAAAACGTCCTAAGGCAGCCAAGAAGTAACGGCCGGTGATGGCTGGTACGCCTAAGGCAATCATCTAAAGAAACAATAGTTTTGCTGGAGAATTGTTATTAACAGGTTGAGTAAATGTCCGGGTGCGGACGTTGAAGAACAAGAGAAAACAGCCCCAAGCAGAATAAATTTCGACAATAAACAAAATGAGAAAAGCAAAACCAAAGAAGCGTGTGATCCTTCCGGATCCCGTGTTCAACGACCAGAAGGTCTCAAAGTTTGTGAACCATCTTATGTATGACGGCAAGAAGAATGTGTCATACCAGATTTTCTACGGTGCACTCGACAAGGTTAAAGAGAAGATGAGCAATGAGGAGAAGTCTGCCCTCGAGATTTGGAAGACCGCCCTCGACAACATCACTCCTCAGGTGGAGGTGAAGAGCCGCCGCATCGGTGGTGCCACTTTCCAGGTGCCTACGGAGATACGCCCTGACCGCAAGGAGAGCGTTTCAATGAAGAACATGATTGCGTTTGCCCGCAAGCGTAGCGGCAAGTCGATGGCCGACAAGCTCGCCTCTGAGATTATGGACGCCTACAACAACCAAGGCGGCGCCTACAAACGTAAGGAGGACATGCACCGCATGGCCGAGGCTAACCGCGCATTCGCTCACTTCAGGTTCTAACATATCAATATAAAGGGTAAAAGAAAATGGCAAACCGCGATTTACATTTGACTCGCAACATTGGTATCATGGCCCACATCGATGCCGGAAAGACAACCACATCGGAGCGCATCCTCTTCTATACAGGCAAGACCCACAAAATAGGTGAGGTGCACGATGGAGCCGCAACAATGGACTGGATGGCACAGGAGCAGGAGCGTGGTATCACCATCACGTCGGCTGCTACCACTTGCAACTGGACATGGAACAACAAGAGCTATAAGATAAACCTCATTGACACTCCGGGACACGTTGACTTCACCGCAGAGGTTGAGCGTTCACTTCGTGTGCTTGACGGTGCTGTGGCAACCTATTCTGCAGCCGACGGTGTGCAGCCTCAGTCAGAGACTGTGTGGCGCCAGGCTGACAAGTACAATGTGCCGCGCATTGGTTATGTGAACAAGATGGACCGCTCAGGCGCTGACTTCTTTGAGACTGTGCAGCAGATGAAGGACATCCTTGGCGCAAACCCTGTGGTTCTGCAAGTGCCTATCGGTGCTGAGGAGAACTTCAAGGGCGTTGTTGACCTCATCAAGATGAAGGCCATTCTGTGGCACGATGAGACCATGGGCGCTGAATATGACGTTGAGGAGATACCCGCTGACTTGAAGGACGAGTGCGACGAGTGGCGCAATAAGTTGCTTGAGGCTGCCGCAGAGTACGACGAGGCCATCATGGAGAAGTTCTTCGATGATCCCGACTCCATCACCGAGGCTGAAATTATAGCCGCCATCCGCAAGGGAACTGTGGCTATGGAGTGTACTCCTATGATTTGTGGCTCTTCATATAAGAACAAGGGCGTTCAGCCTTTGCTCGACTATGTTTGCGCATTCC
>CAVHDN010000160.1:0-5477 GCA_963634315.1 Flexilinea sp.
CTTGGGGTGGTTGCTGTTCTCTATGCAGCACACTATCTTGTCGTTGTCGGCCGTGAAGTCTATGTGGACAAAGCTTTTCTCGGTCATGCTTATGCCATGTTTGAAAGCGTTTTCCACGAGCGATATGAACAACATAGGCGCTATCCTTGCCCCACAAGTCTCGGGCATTCGGGCGTTGATCTGCACATCGATGTTCTCAGGCAGCCTTATCTTCATTAGGTTCACATAGTTCTGAAGGAACTGCACCTCATCGGCAACATTGGTGAACTGCTCCTCGTTGTCGTAGAGCACATGGCGCAGCAGTTTGCTAAGCTCCTGTATGGCCGTTTGCGCCCTTTGCGTGTCAATGGCCGTGAGCGCATAGATGTTGTTGAGCGTGTTGAGCAGGAAGTGAGGGTTGAGCTGTGTGCGCAGGTTGCGCAGCTCCGCCTTGGTGCGGGCCGCCTCCGCCTCGCGCAGGGCCGCCTCAGAGTCCTGCCACCGTGTTGAAAGTTGTATGGTGGTGGCTATTCCCGCTGCCACAGCCATGTTGAACATGTCGCGGAGCACAAACACTATGGTGAGATGCGGCTCCTCGCCAGGTGCGGGAGGTGTGCCTTCGAAGATGTGGCGCGTCATTTCCATCCAGTAGTGCAAGCCTATGCTCAGACAGACAATCATGATGAGATTGGCCATCCAGTAGTAACGCTTGTTGCCCCCAACGAAAAACTTTGGCGTGAGCCATAGGTAGTTGGTGTAGAAGGTTACCATGAGCGTCAGCTGCGCCATGCTCATGAACAGCATCTGCCCGGCGCTCACGCCGTTGCCTCTGTTCATGAACATGAGCGGCCATATGAACATGACGGCCCAAATGGCTACGTGTATGAGATACTCCGTGGCCTTGTTCCTATTCATAGCGCAGTGCCTCTATCGGGTCGAGCTGTGCGGCCTTCTTGGCTGGATACCATCCGAAGAACACTCCGGTGAAGGTACACACGGCAAAGCTCATCATTATAGTCCACAGTTCTATGGCGATGGGCCAATGGGCGAACGCCTTGATGGAGTAGGAGGCTCCAATGCCGAGTATCACACCAATGATGCCGCCGGTGACGCTGAGGAGTATGGCCTCTATGAGGAATTGGTTGAGGATGTCTATGCCTCGCGCGCCTACACTCATGCGCAGACCAATCTCACGGGTGCGCTCGGTGACACTCACATACATGATGTTCATGATGCCGATGCCACCCACGATGAGCGATATGCCGGCCACGCAGCCGAGGAGTATGGTGAGCATGTCGGTGGTGGAGTTCATCATCGACGCAAGCTCCTCCTGTGAACGAATGTTGAAGTCGTCGTCATCGGCCTCGGTGGTCTCCGTGGCGTCCTTGAGCTTGTGGGTGCGGCGCAATATGTCGGTTATCTCCTCAGTGGCCTTGTCGGTCACACCCTCGGTTATGGCCGAGCACTGTATGCCTCCAAGGTAGGTCTGCGCCAATATTCGCTTCATCACTGCAGTGTAGGGAGCCAGCACGAGGTCGTCCTGGTCCATGCCCATGGAGTTGTAGCCCTTCTTCTTGAGCACGCCTATTACCTTGAACGGAATGGAGTTGAACCTCACCACCTTGCCTATCGGGTCGCTGCCGTCGGGGAAGAGGTTATCGACAACGGTCTGTCCCAGCACACATACCTTTGCGCTTGACTTTATCTCCGCATCGGTGAACATCTCGCCGTCGGCAACGGTCAACTGGCGTATCTCAAGGTAGTCTCTGTTTATGCCGTAGATTGACGACGGCGTGTTCTGGTTACCATAGATGAACTGTCCGCTGCTGCTCACCATGGGACTGATGGCCTTTATGTAGTGGCACCCGTCGCGTATGGCCTCATAGTCGGTCATTTTCAGTGTTTCCATTGATGAGGCGTCCTGTCGCACACCGCCACGTGTGTCGGCGCCCGGGCTTATCATTATCATGTTCGATCCCATTTCCGCAATGTTCGACTGTATGCTTTGCTTGGTGCCTTGGCCCACGGCAAGCATGGTTATCACCGACGCGATACCGATGATGATGCCCAATGCGGTGAGAAACGAGCGGGTCTTGTTGGCGAAGATGGCTCTCAGGGCTATCTTGAACAGATTGCTATAATTCATTTCTTACTTGTTTTTCTGTTTTGCAGACTTTTATTCGTCGGTGTTCACCGGCAAGGCGGCAAGTCCCTCGGCAGCCGATTGGATGGAGGTGTTGTACTCGTCGCTTATGACATGGCCGTCGCGCAGCATGATGTTGCGACTCGAGTAGTTGGCTATGTCGGGGTTGTGGGTGACGAAGATGATGGTGCGGCCCTCGGCGTGCAACTTCTGGAAGAGCACGAGTATCTCAAATGACGTGCGCGTGTCGAGGTTACCGGTGGCCTCGTCGGCGAGTATCACCGCAGGGTTGTTCACCAAGGCGCGGGCTATGGCCACACGCTGCATCTGTCCTCCCGACATCTGGTTGGACTTGTGGTAGAGGCGGTCGCCCAGCCCCACAGCCTTCAGGGCTTGTATGGCCCGTTCGTGGCGCTCGCTGGCGCTCACCTCACTGTTGTACATGAGCGGCAGCTCCACGTTTTCCACGCTCGTGGTTTTGGCCAACAGGTTGTAGTTCTGGAATATGAAGCCTATCTTGCGGTTGCGGAGCACAGCCCTCTGCGACTTCGACATGGTGCGCACCGACACACCGTCGAGCAGATACTCACCGCTTGTGGGCGTGTCGAGACATCCCAACTGGTTCAAGAGCGTTGACTTGCCCGAGCCTGACTTACCCATGATGGTGACGAACTCGCCCTCAAATATCTTGAACGACACTCCGCGAAGAGCGTGTACCATCTCGTCGCCCACCATGAAGCTGCGCTTCACGTTCTGCAACTCAATGACAACCTTCTTGTTTTCTTCTTGCATGGGTCTTGGGATTTATTTTTTCTTGTCATTGCGCTTGGGCCCTGGGGCAAACGGCGACTGCTCCTGTTCGCCATCCTGTGCCGTTGCTTCTTCCTCGGCCTGCACTTCCTTTATCTCAGTGATGACCTTTGTGCCTTTGGCTACACCACTTATTATCTCCGTGTGTATGCCGTCCGACATGCCTATCTGTACAGAGTGGGCTTTCAGAGTGTTGTTCTCAATAGTCCACACCTTGTTCTTGCCGTTGCAGTCAATAATCTTGTGCTTGCCTACGGTCTCTGTCGTGGGCGAGAAACGCAGAGCCTTGCTCAGCACGCTCAGCACACCTTGCTTCTCGGCGGTGTATATGGTGACATTGGCCGTGAGACCCGGCTTCAGCTTCAGGTCGGCGTTGGGGGCGCTTATCACCACTTCGTAGGTCACGACGTTGTTGGTCGTTGTGGCTTCCTGGCGCACTTGTGTCACAGTGCCGCTGAAAGTGTCGTCGGGATAGGCGTCAACGGTGAACGACACGCGCTCGCCTTCCTTCACGTCGCCTATGTCGGCCTCATCCACGTCGGCCACAACCTGCATGTCGGTGAGGTTCTTGGCTATCTTGAAGAGTTCAGGGGTGCTGTAGCTGGCGGCCACTGTTTGTCCCTCCTCAACCGACTTCGACAGCACGACTCCGTCTATCGGCGAAGTGATGGTGGCGTAGCCGAGGTTGGTCTGTGCCTTCTGCACGGTCTCCTTGGCTGTGGATACGGTCTCCTGTGCCTTCTGGTAGTTCAAGCGTGCGCTCTCATACTCGTCTGCACTCACTAATCCTTTGCCGTAGAGAGTCTTGTAGCGCTCATAGTTCGACTTCTCGTAGTTGAGTGTGCTCTGAGCGCTTTGCAGGTTGGCCTTTGCCGTGTTCAACTCGCTTATGAGGTTTGTCTTGTCAAGCTCGGCAATCACCTGTCCCTTGGTCACCTTACTGTTGTAGTCAACATATATCTTGTTGATTATACCTGAGACCTGCGTACCGACAGTCACCGATGTCACAGGCTCTATGCTTCCCGTAGCCGTTATGCTGTTCTGTATGTTGGCCGCATCCACCGTTGTCGTGTCGAAAGTCACTTGGCTTTCCTTCTTTCCTCCAGACAACAGCCACGCTGCCACTGCGATGACCAGCACCACAGCGGCCAGTATCCAAATCTTGCTTATCTTTTTCATTGTCGTATGTTGTTTCGTTTGTTTTCGTTATTTATGTCTTTTCTGCTAAAGGTCCATGGCCTTGCCTTCGTAGAAGTTGAGCAGTTGCTGGTCGAGTATGGCCATGTATTTCGACTGCAGCATGTTCTGTTGGGCTGTAAGTAGCGAAGTCTTGCCTTCCATGAGCTCTGTGATGTTCTTCAACCCCAGGCTGAACTGCTCGTTGAGCAGGTCGAAGCTGGCTTGCGCACTCTCCACGTTGGCCTTGGCGGCCTTGAACTTCTGCTGGTTGGTGTTGGCGTCAATCCAGTAGCCCTCTATGGTGCTGTAGAGCGTCTTCTGCTTGTCGGTCAGGTCGAGCATGTTCTGCGCCTGCTGTATCTTCGCCTTGTTGATGGCCGTGCGTGCGCTGCGGTTGTCGAATATTGGTATGCTTAGCGTAGCGCCCACCGAGGCGTCGAAGTTGGTCTTTATCTGCTTGCCCCACGACTTGTCGTTCATCGAGGTGTTGCTGGTCATCACTCCTCCGTTGATGCCTATTGTCGGCATGCGCTCCGCCTTGGCTATGGCTATGTTGAGTTCGCCGCTCTTTATGGCGAGCTTGCTGTTCTCTATCTCGGGGCGTGTGGCTAAGGCCGACTCATATACCGACTGCAGTGTGGGCAGTGAGGCCAAGGCCTGTTCGTCGGATGCCTCCGGCACAACAACGTCGAATGTCTCGTCGCCCGTAATCTCAAGCAACTGCTTCAGTTGGGTCTTGTATTTCTGCAAGTTGCTTTCTGCCTCGACAATGCTGTACTGGTCCTGGGCTGTTTGGGCCGTGAGCCTTGCAAGGTCTGCCTTCGACATCTTTCCCACGGCCACCATGTCCTTGCCGCGCTTCTCGTTCTGTACGCTTATGTCATAGCTCTCCTTGTTCACCTTGACAGCCTCTGTGGTGTAGAGTATCTGCACATACAGCTGCACAATCTGCTCCTGTATGGTGTTGGCCGTGGCCGCAGAGTCCAGTTCGGCTATGCGCTCGTTCAGCTCGCCCAACTTCACGTTGTTGCGGTTCTTGTTGCCGTTCCATACCGTCCAGTTGGCGCTGAGCGAGTAGCTGCCGTTATAATACGTCTTGTTGACGCTGGTGGATACAGTGCCATTGTTCACCGTGCTCACTCCGTCGTTCACCCATGGGCGATAGCCCAGAGAGTGGCTGGTGGAGGCGGAGAGCGATGGCAGGAGATTGGCTTTGGCCTGCTTCCGGTCTTCAATGGACGACTCTTTGGTCAGACCGCTCTTTTTGAGGGAAATGTTGTTTGCCATGGCATATTCAATGCACTTCTTCAGTGTCCACCCGCTTGACTCTTGGGCAACGGCACTGACAGTTCCGGCAAACAGCGCA
>CAVHDN010000161.1:0-5476 GCA_963634315.1 Flexilinea sp.
GTATTGATTCTCAATGTGCGCTATGTGATGGCACGGAAAAGCGACGAAGTCAGGAGCTTGTCCATCCACTCCTATTTCTTGTTGAGCAGTTTGTCTATCTCCTCAAACTGTTTGCCCCGGTTCAGCTTGAGATAAATCTTGTAGAGCGCAGGCGCCCACTTCTGCTTGTCGTTGGGCGAGAGAGCGCGGCACTTTTCCATGTAGGGCAGAGCCTTGTTGTAGAGCGCCGTAATGGCCTTCTTGTTGCGGCGCGCGTTGGGCGCGTCCTCAGCCGTCAGTATCTTGTTCATGTAGGCCATGCCCGCATTGTAGTAAGCGTCGGGCAAACTGTCGTTGATGGCTATGAGCGAGTCGCTCGTGGCTATGCACTCATCGTAGCGGCCCATGTTGAGCAGCGTTGTTGACTTGGCAAAAAGGAAGAGCGGGTTCTTCCTGTCGATAGTCAGAGCCTTGTCGGCCACTTGCAGAGCCTTGTCAGCCATGCCGTGCGCGTTGTGGTAGTCCATGAGGTGCGAGAAGAAGTAGTCGGAGTCAGTGTAGCGTGCAAATCCCTCCTCCAGCGTGGCCAGATAGGCCGTGTCGTTCTTCGCCGTGCTGTAAGCGTCGGCCATGTTGCGCAGCACGAAGCGCAGGTTGGCCGTGTCGCGGCGCGCCATGTCGGCGTGGCGCAGTGCCAGTGCGGGTTTGTCGAGCTTAGCTCCGCAGTAGGTGGCCCAGTAGGCAGCCTTTTTCAACATGGTGTCGGTCTGGGCATAGTCGTAGTTGGCAAACAGCGGTTGCCGTGTGCAGTCAATGTAGGTGTCGAAGAAGGCGAAAGCCGTGGCATAGTCCTTCTTGCGGGTGTAGAATGTGCCGCCAAAGTACAGGTTAGGCCGGCACTTGTCGAGCAGTTCGGCGTGCTTGTGTCGGTATTTCGGGTTCACCCTGCCCTTCTTGTCGGGCTGTGCGTCAATGCTGTCGAGCGCCTCAAGGATGGCGAACATCCGCTTGGTGAGGTTGAATATGAGCGCCGTGTCATACTTCTGGTTGAGATACAGCTTCTCGTTGCCCGCCTCATACTGGCGCAGCACCGCCTGATACCACGTCAGATAAACCTTCGGGTTCTGTCGGGCCGCAGAGTCCTTGGCCACAATGCCGGCCATGAGTTTCTCCGCCTTGTCGAAGTCCTTGCCGCTCTTAATATAAGACCGTGCCTGCGACAGCTCTTTCTTCTGGGCTCTCAGGCACGGTGTCATCAATAGTAAGAGAAGCGTCAACAGAGTTAGCTTCTTCATGCTTGTGTAGTTGTGTGGAAGGAGGGCGGCAGTGAGTGTCTCTGCGCCGTCCTCCTCGCGTATGGTGCTGCTTGTGTGTGTGTTTATTGGTTGAGCAACTTCTCCATTGCGTTGGCGTTGGCTGTGTCCTTGAGCGAGTAGTACACCTGATACAGAGCGTAGGCCCAGTTCACCGTCTTGCGCTCGGGGTCAAGCTCCTTTGCCTTCAGCAGATAGGTCTTGGCCTCCTCCAGAATGCCGTTCACCTTCTTCACGTTGGCGATGGTGAGCTTGCCCGTGCTCTTGTCGGCGAGCTTGTCCTTCACCTCAATGGCCTTGGAGTTGAGGCTCGTGCCTATGTTGAACACCACAGCGGTGAAGTTCGGGTCTATCTCCACTGCCTTCTTGTAGGAAGCCACAGCGTCGTCCCACTTCTCGGCTCTCATTTCCGTCTCGCCCTTTATGGCCCAAGCCATCTTGTTGTTGGGCATGAGCTGCACCTCCTCGCTTATCCACTCCAGCTTGCCCTGAGGATGTTCGTTGTAGTAGGTTATGAGCATGTTGAAGTAGCGCTCAACCTCAGGCTTTGCCTTGTGGAGAGCCTTCAGCTCCGAAACGAAGGCGGCCGAGTCGGCGGCAGTCTTGCAGTTGTCCTTCTTGGCGAACAGGATTATCTCGTCGGCATCCGACTTCAGCTTCTCTGCCTCTTCCTTCACCTTGGCGTTGTTGGGGCTGCGGCTGATGTCGTTGTTGGCATACTCCTTGCACTTCTCGGCATACTTTATGGCCAGGTCGAAGTCCTTGGTCTGGTAGCCGAGGAGACTGGCGTAGTAGGCAAACTGTGCTATGTAGTCGTCCTTCGACATGTCGAGGCCTGTGAACAGCGAAGCGTCTTTCGAGTCAACATAGAGTTTGAACGCCTCGAGCGTGGCGGTGTTGTCCTTCTTGGAGTTGAAGTACTGTCCGGCCTGCAGGCTCACCAGGCGCAACTGCTGTCCCTTGGTCTGGTTGTCCTTGCGGTAGCGCAGCTTCACCTTTCCCTTCTCGTTGGGCTGCGAGTCGTATTTGTCGCACTCAATGGCAGCCTTGAGAGCAGCCACGCCACCCTTGTACATGGCCAGAGTGTCAAACGGTGTCTTCTCTTTCTGCAAGGCGTTGGTAGCCTCGATGGTTGAGTTCTTCACGTAGATCTGATACTGGTCCTGACATTCCTGGTTCAGCTTTGCAGCCTGTTCTGCGGCTGTCTGACCAAAGGCAGATGTGGCCAATGTGGCCATTGCTGCCATCATCATTGCTTTTCTCATAATTTCTTCAGTATTTGTAGGTTGTTTTATACTTCACTATTTGTGGTTGTTTCTGTCTCTTCGTCGGCCTGGCTCTCCATCTCCACCACCTCCTCGTCGCTGGCGCTCATCACCTTGCACACGCTGGCTATGGTGTCGTTCTTCTTTGTGAGGTTAATGAGCCGCACGCCCTGAGTGGCGCGTCCCATGACACGCACGTCGGCCACCTTCATGCGTATGAGTATGCCGCTCTTGTTTATTATCATGAGGTCGTTGTCGTCGGTCACCACCTTGATGGCCACCAGCCGTCCCGTCTTCTCGGTTATGCCGAGCGTCTTCACGCCCTTCGCTCCGCGCGCCGTCTTGCGGTAGTCCTCCACGTCGCTGCGCTTGCCGTAGCCCTTCTCGCTCACCACCATGATGGTCTCGTTCTGCGCATCGTTCACGCACACCATGCCCACCAGCTCGTCGTCGCCGCCGTCGAGGCGCATGCCGCGCACGCCTGTTGACACGCGGCCCATCACCCTCACGTCGTTCTCTTTGAAGCGTATGGCGCGGCCGTTGCGGTTGGCCAGCACAATCTCGTTGTTGCCGTTGGTGAGGCGCACGGCCACCACGCGGTCGTCGTCCGCAATGTTTATGGCAATCACGCCGTTGGCCCTCGGACGGCTGTAAGCCTCGAGGCACGTCTTCTTTATCGTGCCGTTCTTTGTGGCAAACATCACGTAGTGGCTCCTGAGGAACTCCTCGTCGCCAAACTTGTCAATGCGCAGCACCGCGTTGATGGCGTCGTCCGGCTCTATGTTGAGCAAGTTCTGTATGGCCCGTCCCTTCGCGCTCTTGTTGCCCTCGGGTATCTCGTAGCACTTCAGCCAGTAGCAGCGTCCCTTCTGGGTGAAGAACAGCAGCGTGTTGTGCATTGTGGCGGGGTAGATGTATTCCGTGAAGTCGGTGTCTCGCGTGTTGGCCCCCTTGCTGCCCACACCGCCGCGGCTCTGCTCGCGGAATTCCGACAGGGCGGTGCGCTTGATGTAGCCCAGGTGGCTGATGGTTATCACCACCGGGTCGTTGGGGTAGAAGTCCTCTGCGTTGAACTCCTCGCTGGAGTATTTTATCTCCGTGCGGCGCTCGTCGCCATACTTCTCCTTCACCTCCAGCAAGTCGTCCTTCATCACCTTCTTGCACAGCTCCGGGTCGTCGAGTATGGCCTGCAGGTGAGCAATGAGCTTCTCCAGCTCGTCATACTCCTGGTGCAGCTGGTCCATCTGCAGTCCGGTGAGCTGGCGCAGGCGCATGTCAACAATGGCGCGCGCCTGTATCTCGTCGAAGCCGAACCTCTGCATGAGGTTGTTCACGGCATCCTGCGGAGTCTTCGACGCCCTTATGATGTGCACCACCTCGTCAATGTTGTCGCAGGCCACAATGAGCGCCTCGAGTATGTGGGCGCGGTCCTGCGCCTTCTTCAGGTCAAACTTGGTGCGGCGTATGGTCACATCGTGGCGGTGTTCCACAAAGTAGCGCACACAGTCTTTCAGCGACAGCAGCCTCGGGCGTCCCTTCACCAGCGCTATGCAGTTCACCGAGAACGAGCTTTGCAGCGCCGTCATCTTGAACAGCTTGTTGAGTATGACGTTGGCGTTGGCGTCGCGCTTCACGTCCACCACGATGCGCATGCCCTGCCGTCCCGACTCGTCGTTCACGTTGCTTATGCCCTCTATCTTCTTCTCGTTGGCCAGGTCGGCAATGTATTTCACCAGGTCGGCCTTGTTCACCCCATAGGGTATCTCCGTCACCACAATCTTGTCGTGCGTCTCGCCGCTCTCTATCTCCGCCTTCGCCCGCATCACAATGCGTCCGCGTCCCGTCTCGTAGGCGTCGCGCACGCCCTGTATGCCGTAGATATATGCCCCCGTGGGGAAGTCAGGCGCCTTGATGTAGGCCATCAGTCCGTCGGTGTCTATGTCGGGATTGTCTATGTAGGCGCAGCAGCCGTCAATCACCTCGCCGAGGTTGTGCGTGGGAATGTTCGTAGCCATGCCCACGGCAATGCCGTTGCCGCCGTTCACCAGCAGGTTGGGTATCTTCGTAGGCATCACTGACGGCTCCTGCAGCGAGTCGTCGAAGTTGTTCACCATATCTACGGTGTCCTTCTTCAAGTCGTCCATGATGTGTTCGCCCATCTTCGACAGTCGGCACTCAGTGTATCGCATGGCAGCAGGCGAGTCGCCATCCACCGAGCCGAAGTTGCCCTGTCCATCTACGAGCGTGTAGCGCATGTTCCAGTCCTGCGCCATGCGCACCAGCGCGCCATATACAGAGCTGTCGCCGTGGGGGTGATACTTTCCGAGCACCTCGCCCACCACGCGCGCACATTTCTTGTACGCTTTGTCACTTGTGTTGCCTATTCCCATCATGCCGAAGAGTATGCGCCGGTGCACCGGCTTGAAGCCGTCGCGCACGTCGGGCAGCGCCCTGGCCACGATGACCGACATGGAGTAGTCGATATACGACGACTTCATCTCCTCCTCGATGTTAATCTTGATGATTCTGTCCTGGTCTAATGTCTGGTCCATTGGTTACTTTTAGTCGTTCTTTCTCTGCGCCCTTCTCTCTGCCCTCATCGCGGCTCGGTCCTTTGCGGCCCATTTCGCTTCTAAGGCCATTTGCGGCCGCTCTCGCGGCTTGGCGCATCTTTTTTTTGCGGCCAAAGTTACTGCTTTTTTTTCATGTGTGCAAAGATGCAAGTTTTTTTAATGCGCATGGCAGGCTAGGGCGCCTTGTCAATAAGCACGCAAAAGCCGCAGTCGAGCGAACGGCTGCGGCAAAACAATCTACCTTATGAGTTTGGAACAACATCACAGAGAACGGTGGTTAATAGATAGGGTATCCAGTTCGTTGTACCAATTTTAGCTCACTTTCTTAAGCGTTTTGGTTCGTTCT
>CAVHDN010000162.1:0-5456 GCA_963634315.1 Flexilinea sp.
ATGATATATCAGGGCGGTTATCTCACCATCAAGGATTACGACCCTGATGTGCAGGAGTTTCTGCTCGACATCCCCAACAATGAAGTAAAACAAGGTTTCATCTCGCTTCTCGCTAACAACTACTTCAGCACCACCGAACCAGCCGGCTCTTGCATCAGGCTTTTGGTCAAGGCCTTGAAGCGTGGCGACCTTGAGCAGTTCCGTCAGAGCCTCACTTCGTTACTCGCAAGCATCCCCTACTCCATGCGGCGCAAGGAGAACGAACGGGAGCGTGAGCGCTACTTCCACTACACCTTCTACCTAATACTGCGCCTCATGAGCACCTACATGATTTATACAGAGAAGCAACTGAGTCAAGGGCGTGCAGACTGCATCATCGAGACGGACAAGTTCGTTTACATCTTCGAGTTCAAACTCGACGGTACTGCCAACGAAGCCCTCCAGCAGATAGAAGACAAGGGGTACGCCCTGCCATATGCCAGCGACAGCCGCACGCTCTATAAGATAGGCTGCAGCTTTTCATCGGAGACAGGCACGATAGAGGAGTGGAAGAGCGTGCAGAGATAATGCAAAACGTCTTGTAATATTCAGAAAAGCGACTTGCGCGAGATAAAATAGAAAACAGTCCGCAAACCATGCATGACGGTTTGCGGACTGTTTCTGTTTATAATAAGGAGTAATCCCTGTCTTAGTCGAGCTGTGCGAGCTTGTTGTCAGAGCCAAGCACGTCGGTAATCTTGTGCTTATACATTTCCTCCATGAGGTCGCGAGCAGGACCGCAGTACTTGCGGGGGTCGAACTCGGCAGGCTTCTCAGCCAAAGTCTTGCGCACAGCAGCGGTGAAGGCAAGACGAGAGTCGGAGTCGATGTTAATCTTGCACACAGCGCTCTTGGCAGCCTTGCGGAGCTGCTCCTCGGGTATGCCCACTGCATCGGGAAGCTTGCCACCATACTTGTTGATGATGTCAACACACTCCTGAGGTACTGACGATGAGCCGTGGAGCACGATGGGGAAGCCGGGGAGCTTCTTCATGATTTCGTCGAGCACGTCGAAAGCCAATGGAGGAGGCACGAGACGGCCAGTCTTCGGGTCGCGTGTGCACTGCTCGGGCTTGAACTTATAAGCTCCGTGGCTTGTGCCGATGGAGATGGCCAGCGAGTCAACGCCTGTCTTGGTGGTGAAGTCAATCACTTCCTCGGGCTTGGTGTAGTGAGACACCTCTGAAGCAACCTCGTCCTCAACGCCTGCGAGCACACCCAGCTCACCCTCTACAGTGACGTCATACTGATGAGCATACTCTACAACCTTCTTGGTGAGTGCCACGTTCTCGTCGTAGGGCAGTGCGGAACCGTCAATCATCACTGACGAGAAGCCCATGTCAACGCAGCTCTTGCAAAGCTCGAAGCTGTCGCCGTGGTCAAGGTGAAGGACAATCTCAGGATGGTTGCAGCCAAGTTCCTTGGCATACTCAACAGCACCCTCGGCCATGTAGCGCAGCAAGGTCTGGTTGGCGTAGTTGCGGGCACCTTTAGACACCTGAAGGATGACCGGCGACTTCAGTTCCGACGACGCCTTGATGATGGCCTGGAGCTGCTCCATGTTGTTGAAGTTGAAAGCCGGAATGGCATAACCACCGTTGATGGCTCTTTTGAACATGTCGCGCGTGTTCACAAGGCCCAATGTTTTGTAACTTACCATGATTTTATTATGTTTTGATGTTAATTAGAATATGCGTCTTTTGCTGTTTACGTGCACAAAGTTACGGCAACTAATCGGCACTGCCAAAAAATAATGTTGCTTTTCCTGCCATTACGTCTCTGATTTTGTGATTATTTTAACTATTAGTAAAGCAAAACATCTGTTTTGTAAGCTGAATGTTGCAAGGGACATTTTTAAGATGGGTTCTATAAATTTCCACCGTAATAACATACTGTACTGACGTAAGCATAAAAACAGAATTGTGCACCAAAGGCTCTGCGTAAGAAACCTTTGGCGCACAAGTGATATTGCCAAGCCTTGGCTGTTAGATTTTCTAAAGATGCTGTTTAGAAGTAGTAGGCAGCATATATCTGCCAAGCGTTGGTGCGGTTCGACTTCGACGTAATCTGGTCGTAAGTACTTCCGAGAGCATCGCTCAGCTTGAACTCGCCGGTCTTTCCACAGGCGATATTGTATGTGCAACCTATTTCGAGGTGGTTCATCAGTGCCACGCCTGCTCCAAGGTTGATACTGATGTTCGACTTCTTAAGCTCGTAGTTGGCGGCGTCGCTCCACTTGTAGTTCTTTCCACCCACATTGAAACCGAACTGCGGACCAGCGGCAAAGTATATGCTCGCCATGCTGCCGAGACCTACGCCGTAGCGCACGTTGATGGGGATGTTGATGTTCTTCTCGGAGATTGTGGTAGCATCGTCGTCCTCGCCCCACTTGGCCTCACGCTGGTCGTAGAGAGCGGCAATGTCGAGACCCAGTCCCACGATGGGAAGTGTTATCTTGGCCGTCGGGCCGATGAAGAATCCAGTCTGGTTTGACTTCTTCACCACGTCGGAGCTGATGCTCATGTTGGTGACGTTGTAACCTCCCTTGAGACCGAACTTAACCTGGGCCTGCGACGGAATGGCAGCAAACAAAGCTGCGGCAAATGCAATTGCGGTAAAAATCTTCTTCATATTTTCTATCGTTTAAAAGTTTGTTTCAATTGCTTAGTAATGTTCCAAAACAACTTAGTGCCTTTGGCGACGCACGGTGACACGTGCAGCCGACGAGCTCGACTTGGCGCTTCCACCGCTACTCTTCTTGCTCACGCTTGCGCTAGTGCGCCTACTCGTCTTGCGTTTCTGCTTGGCCACGGCCTTTGCAGTCTTGGGGTCAAGACGCGAGATGCTGTCGAGGGAGTCCTTGCGCGCCTGGTCACCGAAGATGTTCTTCTCAAACATGGTCAGCTCGTTCTCTATCCTCTTCTGTTCCTTGGCCATAGCCGAGTCGGTGGGACAGTATTGGGCAAGTGTACGACCAAGCATGTTGGTGGTCTTGTATATCTTCCCGGAATATTTGTTGAGCGTGAAGTAGTCGTCCATGCTCATGGTAGCGGCATTGTTGAGGTCGCTCGTCATCACCGTCTGCCTACTAAGGTACGGTTCAAGGTCACTGTACTTCACCCAAAACAAAGGATATTTGGAAGCCTCGCCACCGAAGTCGTCCTCACGCAACATCACTGGACAGAGGGCAAGCACCTTGCGATGGAATGTGGAGTTGGCCTGATTGTAGTAGGCACTTTCCTTGAGGTAGTAGGTCTTGACCTCCGCAGAAGGAATGTCACTGTTATCCACTCGCACCTTGCCGTCCTTAGTCTCATAGAATATATGGAAATTGTCGAGAATGGTCTTTATCTTCACCTTCGACGAGTCGTTGAACACCTCGTTGCCGTCGAGACGGTACTCATACACGGGAATGTAGTTGTTGAGCGCAAGCTTGAAGATATAAGTGAAGAGATTCATCTCCTTGCCCACTGGTTCCACAGGATAGTAGAGCCCGGCGTTAGATGACTGCGTGAGGTCAACCTCACGGTAAATGTCACGTCTCCACACCACATCCTCTGGCATGTCGATGGCCGTAGGGAACATAAGCCGTGCCCGTTGCGTCATCTGCGACGAGGCGGAGCTTGACTGTTTAGTGTTGCGTGCCGTGGTGTTGCGGCGCGCCTTAGGCTGTGCTGCCGCAGTGACAGCCACGAGTGCTATAATGAATATGGACAGGAGTCTTTTCATGTATGTCTTGTTTGTCTTTGTCATAATGCTTATTTTACTTGACAATAACTTCCATTGATGTGTTGAGCTTGCGCTGTATGCCGTCAGGACCCACAGCAGTGATGCGCGAGACATAGAAACGGCGGTTGCGCGAGAGTTTGCGGAACGTGTCGCGCTGGCGTGCGGAGAAGTTGTCGCCGTCGCTCACCATTGGCACTGCGTTGCCCATGTTGTCGAAGAACACAGTCTCGAAGCCGAGCACACGGAAACCAATGTCGAGAATGCCGTCGTCGATGGCTGCGCCTATGCCGTTGGCCGCCATGAGGTTTGCCTTGGACAATGCCCCACCCTTATATCTTGTTGGGTGGCCTTGGTCATCCTTCATTGCTATATAAGGCGTCGGGTCGGGCAACTTGCGCACACGGAACGTGAACTGTCCCATCTGCTGAGCATGACCAGTGTTGGTGGAGGTCACAGTGATGGTAACATCCTTGCCCACAGTGGCGGGACGAGCTATGTAGCGACCGGGACCTACGGGCTGCAGAGTGCCACCAGACATGGTGGCCTGTACCTTGTTGAGTGGCACACCCGGCACACTCACACTAATAGGGTTGTTGTAACCCGCGTAAAGCATATTCATCAAGTCAGCCGAAACCGTTGCACTCGGGTCAACGACAGTATATTTCTGCGAGAAGTCGCGCCGTATGCGTTCACCGCTACCGTTCACCATCTCTATGTGACCGCCAAGGGTAAAGTCGCCAGTGCGACCGCAAACAGTCTCATACAAGCCGTTGTGCAGACTCACCTTACGCTCGCCAATGTATATGTCGGGTACCTGTGTGGTGTCAATGGCCGCCATGACTATGCGAGCAGAGAACTTGTCGCCGCGCACTATGGTCTGCGAGTTGGGAATGACAAATGCATTGAGCGAGTTCACGCGAATGTCTTTTATGTCAATGTTGGCCACAAGCCGGTGCAACACCTCGCCCTCAGCATAGCGCACGTCGCTCTGCAACTTCGACAGGAGAGTGACAGCCGCTGCCACGGGCATGTCCTCAAACATGTACTCCTGCCAGTTTTTCCCCATAGTCTTAGCCCCCTTGGGCAGTTGCGTAGAGAGGTTGCTGCTTATGATTTCCTTTTGGGCCGGGTCGGAAACCATGGCGAGTATGCGGTTGCGAAAAGAGTTGATGGCATTGAACAAAGCACGCCCTTTGCCACGTCCCGGAGCCAACATCACCTGACTGGCCGCCTCAAGGTTCTCTTTCGCCTTTATGTTCTTCACATCGCCCTCCGGACCGTCGGCCTCCCTGACGATGGCCAGTTTCAGCTCATCGGCAAAGTTATAGAGCGAGTCACTCATGCGTTTCACCTGCTGAGCCTTCTCAAACCACTCCTTCACCTTTGCAGGGTTCGACTTCAGCTGTTCAGCAAAGTTGTCGTATATGACCTGATTCTCCTTCGCCGAGTTCTGGGTGGTGCGGCTAAGGCTCTCCTCCACAATGGAGAAGCCGTTGAGCACTTCCGTGGAAACGTTCAGCGCAAGCATGGCCATCAAGACGACATACATGAGGTTTATCATCTTCTGGCGCGGTGATACAGGTCTCTTCTTTATTGCCATTTCAGAGTCTTTGGTTTACTTTGATTTGCTAAGCCTGCTCGGTACCAAGCGGCGCGGCACTTCTCATGTTCACGGTCATGGCCTCTAT
>CAVHDN010000163.1:0-5373 GCA_963634315.1 Flexilinea sp.
GTATGTAGCACCATCGAGAAACTTCTCGAATCCAGGATAGCAAGTGGCGCGCCGTCCTTTCAGCAGTCCAAGTCCCCCGAGCACCATTGGTGCAGCGCATATCGCAGCTATGCGTCCACCCTTGGCGGCCTGTGCCACAAGAGCTTGTCTCACTGTCTTGTGTGCGTTGAGGTTGGCCGCGCCAGGCATCCCGCCCGGCAACACGAGCAGGTCTGCGTCGCTCAAGTCGGTGCCTTCTATCATAGTGTCGGCTTTCACCGTCACGTTGTGTGCCGATGTTACAAACTCGCCGCCAGTGATGCTGACAGTCTTCACGTCTATGCCTCCACGGCGCAGAATGTCAACGGTTGCCAAGCATTCGATATCCTCGAAGCCATTGGCCAAAAACACATATACCATATTTATTCCTTTGTTGTCGTTGTTAATAAAGAAGAACGTTGTTTGTGTGTGAAGTGTATAAAACACACGGTGAGGCTCCGCCTCTGTTACTTAATGGCCTGCAGATATTTCTGTATTGTAGCATGCAGCCCCATGTAGAGGGCATCGCAGATGATGGCGTGGCCAATGCTCACCTCGTCAACCCAAGGTATGCGCTCATGGAAGTAGTGCAGGTTGGCGAGACTAAGGTCGTGGCCGGCGTTAAGTCCCAATCCCAACCGCCGTGCCTCCTCTGCCGCTGCCACAAAGGGGGCTATGGCTGTCTCGCGGTCGACGTGGTAATTGACCGCATATGGTTCGGTATAGAGTTCCACGCGGTCGGTGCCACACTCTTTTGCATAGCCCACCATCTCCACGTCGGGGTCAACGAATATAGATGTGCGTATGCCAGCTTCCTTGAAGCGGCCTATCACGTCGGTGAGAAACGCTTTGTTGCGCTTGGTGTCCCATCCGTGGTTGGATGTTATCTGGTCTTCTGCGTCGGGCACCAGCGTCACTTGCGTAGGCTTAACCTCCAGCACGAGGTCTATGTAGCGTTCTATGGGGTTGCCCTCTATGTTCAGCTCCGTCTTGATGAGCGGACGTATGTCGAGCACATCTTGATACCTTATGTGACGCTCGTCGGGGCGTGGATGCACGGTGATGCCTTCCGCCCCGAAATCCTCGCAGTCGGTTGCCACGTGCAACACGTTGGGAACATTGCCGCCTCGGGCGTTGCGTATGGTGGCAACTTTATTGATGTTTACGCTTAGTTTGGTCATTCTTTATCCGTATTTTGCTTGTTTCACTCTGTTTTTGCTACCTTTGCATCAAGATAATGCACGTTTAGTCTGTTTTTGCTTGTACAAAAATAGTAAATGTTTGCCAAACGGAAACAGATTTGCTGATAATAATACATTGACGACGACATTTATGGCGACCAATAAGCTGAGATTTGCCATTTTCGGCAACACATACCAAACGAAAAAGTCGGCATCCATCCAGCGACTACTTTCGTGTCTCCGCACTTATGGATGCGGAATAGCTATCGACAGGGGCTACTACAACTTCCTCACTTCGACAGTCGGGATAGACATCAGAGGATCGGAAGTGTTCGACGCCGGCTGTTTCGACGCCGACTTTGTGATATCGATGGGTGGTGACGGCACCTTCCTTAAGGCGGCAAGCCGTGTGGGGGCCAAGGAGATACCCATCATAGGTGTTAACATGGGACGGTTGGGCTTTCTCGCAGACGTGGCTCCCAACGAGATTGAAGCCTGTGTGGCACAGCTCCATAAGGGCGAATACACCGTTGAATCGCGCAAGACCATAAAGGTTGAGGTGGATGGCTTTGAGTTCAGTGAGCCGCCCTACGCACTTAATGACGTGTCCATACTCAAGCGCGACAACGCCTCGATGATATCCATACGAGCCGCTGTCAACGGCGAGTATCTCACCACCTATCAGGCCGACGGACTCATCGTGAGCACTCCCACCGGTTCCACAGCCTATTCGCTCAGCAACGGAGGCCCTATAATAGTGCCGGGCACGAGTGTCTTCCTTATGACCGCCGTGGCTCCCCATAGCCTTAACATGCGCCCTATAGTCATGCAAGACAATGTGGTGCTGACGCTCGATGTGGAGAGCCGCAGCCACAACTTCCTCATAGCCATCGACGGACGGTCGGAGAAGTGCAGTGAGGGGGCACGCATCACTCTGTCGAAGGCTTCGCACAAGGTGAACATGGTGAAGCGGTTAGGACAGACCTACTCGCGGGTGCTTCGCCAGAAGATGATGTGGGGCGCTGACGGCCGCGACTGACATCACACTTATTCTATCAAAGACAGTATGCTAAAACTTAAACAACCACACTTCCTCGCAGTACTGATGGGCGTAAGGAAAGGCTCCTTCAGTTGGCTTTGGCACGCATGGCGTGGCAACCGACTGCAGACTGCCCTCAACGCCGTCACAGGACTGGCTGGGGTGGGGGTGAGCCTTGGTTCTGTGTGGGCTGTGCAGCGCGCCATCGACATAGCGGCCGGTTCACGCTCTGGCTCGCTCTATTGGGCGGTGGCTGTCATGGCTATGCTCATACTGTGCGACTTCGGTCTCAACATAGCCCGTGTGTGGATAAAGAACATACTTGGCATACGCGCTCAGAACCTCATGCAACAGCGCATGCTCGACCGCTTGTTGCGTTCGGAGTGGCGAGGCAAGGAGCGTCGCCATAGTGGCGATGTGGTCAACCGCTTGGAGTTTGATGTGAACACTGTAGTGAACTTCCTTACCGAGACTCTGCCCAACATGCTTTCCGTCTTGGCCTTGTTTATTGGTGCGTTTGTCTATCTGCTCAACATGGATGCTGTGCTGGCCCTCATCACCGTGACCATATTGCCTGTGTTCATACTCGTCAGCCGCATCTACGTCACAAGGATGCGCAAGTACACACGCCGTGTGCGCCACAGCGACAGCCGTGTGCAGAGCCTCTTGCAGGAGACGGTTCAGCACCGCATGCTCATAAAGACACTTGAGTGCGACAACCTTATGGTGCAAAGGCTCGACGCCACGCAAACCATGCTCCGCTCGCATGTTAGGCGCCGCACCCGTTTCTCTGTATTCTCCAACCTCTTCCTCAACGCAGGCTTTTCTTTGGGCTACCTCGTTGCCTTCCTTTGGAGTGCAGTGAGACTATACCACGGTTCGCTCACCTTTGGAGCCATGACCGCATTCCTGCAACTCGTGTATCGCATACAGAACCCGGCGCGCGACCTTACCAAGCTTGCACCGGCCTTTGTGTCGGTGTTCACTGCCGTGGAGCGGCTTATGGAACTGGAGGACACGCCCGAAGAGGAGCAGGGCGAGGCTGTCATGATGGCTTCACCATGTGGCGTGCGACTGCGCAACGTCACTTTTGCATATGACGACGGCACGGAAAACGTGATGGAAAACCTCTCGTTCGACTTCGCGCCTGGCTCGTGCACTGCCATTCTTGGTGAGACGGGGGCAGGCAAAACCACTCTCATAAGGCTCGTTCTCGGACTGATGCGCCCCAACAGTGGAAGTGTGGAACTCTATGATGCCAACACTGTCCGTGAGGTTTCGCCGCTCTTGCGCTGCAACTTTGTTTATGTGCCGCAGGGCAACACACTCCTTAGTGGCACCATCCGCGACAATCTGCGCCTTGGAAATCCTAATGCAAGTGAGCAGGACATGGTTGAGGCTCTGCATCTCTCGTGCGCCGATTTTGTACTCTCTCTTCCTCAAGGACTTGACACCAAGACCACAGAGGGCGGCGGAGGACTTAGTGAGGGGCAGGCGCAGCGCATAGCCATTGCACGCGCGCTGCTTCGTGGGGGCAGCATAATGTTGTTTGATGAGGCTACAAGTGCCCTTGACCAACAGACTGAGCGTCAACTTCTCGACAACATCCTCTCGTCGAAAGGGCGCACAGTGATTTTCATAACCCACCGTCCTGCGGTCATCGACTACTGCGACCGCACTCTGCGTATGGAGTAACGCGCGGCCAATACACTCCACTTCCATTTGTTCTTTATCACATCTTTAGCAATGCTACAGATATGCTTTAGACTTGCTAAACCTATGCTTTAGACTTGCTAAAGCATATCTGTAGTACGCGAGAACATTTCATACAACAATAGCCACATCTTGTACAATGGGCCTTGAAAAGTATTAGTGGTGGTGAAAAGTTCCTTACTTTTGCATTGTCAACAGGACAAACGCCTATAGTAATATTGAAAATATGATAGAGATAAAAGACATCGACTTCGCTTATGCAGGCAGCAGCCACTGCATATTCGACGGCTTCAGCCTAAGCTTGGAAGCCAACAACATCTACGGACTGCTGGGCAAGAACGGAACGGGCAAGTCAACGCTCTTGTACCTCATTAGTGGCTTGCTGCGACCGCAAAGCGGTACGGTGGCCATCGACGGCACGGAGAGTAGCTCGCGCCCTGCCGACATGCTTGGCGACGTGTTCATAGTGCCGGAGGAGTTTGAGCTGCCCGCAATGACGCTCGACAAATACGTTGAGCTGAACCAACCGTTCTATCCCCGGTTCAGCCGTGAGGTGCTCGACAGGTGTCTTGCCGACTTCGACCTGCCGCTGTCGCTGCGCCTCGACCGCTTGTCCATGGGACAGAAGAAAAAGGTATATATGAGCTTCGCCTTGGCTTCGGGCACACGGCTGTTGCTCATGGATGAGCCTACCAATGGACTCGACATACCTTCGAAGAGCCAGTTCCGCAGAGTTGTGATGCAGAACATGACGCCCGACCGCACGCTTGTGATAAGCACCCATCAGGTGCACGACATTGAGCAACTGCTCAACCACATTGTCATAATAGACCGGAGTGGTATGCTGCTCAATGAGTCGGTGGCCGGCATATGCCGCCGTTACGTATTCGGCCTTTGCAAACCGGGCGAAGAGCCGCAGGGTGTGGTGTATGCTGAGCCTACGCTGATGGGAAATGCTTTTGTGGCGAAACGTACGGAGGGCATGGCAGAGACTCCGCTCAACCTCGAACTGCTGTTCAATGCTGTGGTTGACGGTGCTATGAGCTCTGATGCAGAGGAGAAAATGGATAGTGAGATGATTATGAAGAATGAACAACTAAAAGACAAGGAGACAATACAATGAACAATACATTCGACATTGAAAGGTTCTTTAATACATTGAAACTCGACGTAGCCACCAACTGGCGTCGCTTCTCGTTTGCTTTCTTCGGTGCATTGGCCTGTTTGTTCTGCATGTTTGTGGCGGCATTGTCGGATTCTAGAGATAATCTTGACCCAGGTATTCGCAATGAAGCGTTAAACGGTATGGCGGCCTATAGTTATGGCTGTTTAATGTTCTATTCCATCTTGTGCGGCGGCTTGATGTTCAACAACATGAAGACCAAACAGCGGCGCATATCCTTCCTCATGCTTCCTGCATCC
>CAVHDN010000164.1:0-5327 GCA_963634315.1 Flexilinea sp.
CTTATGTCACGTTCATGGTGGCCATGGGTACCAGTCTGGCCGACAGGGCGTGGAGCCGAGAGAGCGCAGTGTTCCGCGTGACGGGCGTGTTCTCCGTCATAGGCGGATGGTTCATCACGGCTGGCGTGGCCTTCATGGCCGCAGCCCTTGTGTGCCTGTTCATGTACCTGGGAGGCTTCGTGGTGATGCTGCTGTTCATGGCCCTTGTGGTGTTCCTGCTCATAAGGAGCAACATACAGTATGGTCGCAAGGCCAAGGAGGAGAAGAAGGACGACGTGTTCTACCTGATGATGCGCACTCGCGACCCGGAGATTGTGTGGGACTTGCTCACCAAGCACGTGTCGCGCACGCAGAGTTTCGTGTGTCACTTCGTGGAGGAACAGTTCTGTCAGCTGCTTGACGGTCTGGGTGACGAGAACCTGCACGCGCTGTCGAAGACCGAACGTGCTCTGCGCAACGAACAGGAACAGCTGAAGAAGTTCCGCCGCAAGGAGCTGCTCGCCCTGCGCCGTGTGCCCGCCCAGACGGCACTGGAGCATGGCACGTGGTATCACCTCGGTGTGAACAGCGACCAGCAGTTCATATACTGCCTCAAGCGTATGCTCGAACCGGTGAAGGAGCATGTGGCCAACAACTTCAACCCCATGCCGCAGGCTTTCACCGAAGAGCTGACACCGCTGCGCCGCAGGATATGCGAGCTGATGGAACGCTCGGAGGCCATGCTCTCCACAAGGCAGTTCAACGCCTACGACACGGTGCTCATGGAGGCCGACCAGCTGAAGGACGAGTTGAGCGTGGTGCGCAAGCGCCACTGCGACCGCATGCAGAACGACCACGACACGCAGAACCTCAAGATATCGCTCGTTTATCTCAACATTCTGCAGGAGAGCCAGGAGTTTCTCAGCATCATGCGCCACCAGCTGCGCGCCGCCAAGAAGTTCTATGGCGAGTAATGCTACGGGAGTATTAGGATAGCACATATATAGCAGAGAAAGCAAAAGCGAAGGGCGTGTGTCTTGGACAAGTCAAGGCGCACGCCCTTCGCATTTTGCCGAATTTTCTTTCTTTTAACTACAAACTTTTTTCTTACTCTCCCTACTTTGCTTACCTTTGCATCGTGTAATATAAATAATGAAAGGAAAACGAACGATGGATTACAACGATTTGAGATTTGACAGCCCTACCACGCGTAGGGGTTCCATAGCGTCGGCTGCGGAGACTTTCCCCGCACTCATGAGAAAGGTGTATGTGTGGATGACCCTCGCCCTCGTGATAACAGGACTGGTGGCCTACGGTGTGGCTACAAGTCCCGCGCTCATCATGGCCATAGTGTCGAGCAAAGGACTGTTCCTCGGTATGATAGTGGCCGAATTGGCTCTTGTGATAGGCATCACGGCAGCCATCAACAAGCTGTCCATGCCCATGGCCACACTGCTCTTCGCCATCTACTCAGCCATAAACGGAGCGACGCTCTCGGTGATATTCGTGGCCTACACCATGTCGTCGATAGCCAATGTGTTCTTCATCACCGCAGGCACCTTTGCCGCTATGGCTGTGCTGGGCTATACCACCAAGAAGGATTTGTCGGGCTTTGGCCGCATACTCTTCATGGCTCTCATAGGACTCATCATTGCCACGCTGGTCAATGTGTTCCTCGTGCATAGCACTAGCTTCGACCTCATCATAAGCTATGTCGGCGTGCTCTTGTTTGTGGGGCTCACTGCCTACGACACGCAGAAGATAAAGCGCATGCTCATTGAGGCTGAGGGCACAGGCGAGACTGCGCAGAAGATAGCTCTGCTCGGGGCACTCTCTCTTTACCTCGACTTCATCAACCTCTTCCTCTATCTCCTCCGGCTGTTCGGAAAGAAGGAGTAGTCCGGGGGCTATGACTATGGAATAAGGGTGAGATAACACTTTTTCTGTTTAGGTGGGAATTTATAGAACCCGCCTTTACTCTTCCCAAATCTTCTTGGGCATGAAGTCCTTGCATAGGTAGAAAAGTCTTTTCAGCTTGCTGCGTACAAGGTTGGCCTTGACCTTGGCTGTGTCTATTGGAATGCGTCCACCTTCAGGGTAGTTCTCGTCTCGGTGAAGCACATATCTCATAAATGTAGCCGAGGTTATGCCGTATTTCAGTAGAAACTGTGCACTTCCGTTGTTTTTCGTGATGCGTCCGGTGGAACGGGCTTCGAAGTGATACACCCTGCTCTTCGACACGCCTTTGAACAACCTTACTCCTGCCAACCACAACTTTGCGGAGAAGTCAGGGTCGCTGTACATTCCGGGCGACAGCTCCACACTGTAGCCGCCCACCAAATCCCAAATGTCGCGGTGTACTATGTTCGGAGGCCATGTCGCGCCCAGCCAGTCGTGATGGGGTAGGGTGGCGTATTCTTCAAGCAGGCGCTTCTCGTCAAATTCCTCTACGGTCTCGCCATAGTTGGCGGGGGCTATTATGCTCTTCGAATAGAATGTGCGTGGCTGTATTAATGTTGACGAAAGGAAAAACATCTTGTCGCTCATCTTCTGTATTTCGTCCCAAAGATACTTGTCCCATTGTGGGCATACATACATGTCATCGTTCATATACACGATGTAGTCGGTCTTCACCAACGGGCGCAGAGCGTTGAGCGCAAAGCAAATGCCTACGTTTTTGGGACTGTGCACAAAGTCAAGCCCTTTCTCTTTCACGTAGTTGAGCGAACCGTCGCTGCCGTCGTTCACGTATATGATTATCTGGTGGTTGAAGGATGAGTTCTTTTCAATGCTTCTGACGCAGAGTTCCAGAAATTTCAAGTTGTTCCATGTGGGTATTAGAATCGAAAACATGGGAGTCTTGGTGTCTGCCATATCGTATGGTTTTAAGTTTGTTTCCTTTCGTTCGCTTGCAAAGGTACGAAAAAAAGCGGGTTGCGCAAAAACACTGTCTGCGCCGCCCACATTCTCGGCAGAGGGGGATTGTCTGTCTTTCCCCGTTTGTACCTGTTACAATATTTCCATGTCTTCTCAGAACCTTATGGTGTGCTTGCCCGACTTCACCTGCTTCACGCCCTTTGTCGTGTGCAGCTCGGCTGTGGTGTTGGCCGGTATATCCACGCTCCATGTTATGCCCTTGCCATCGCGCTGCGGACAGTCGATGGGCATGCCCTTATAGTTGCTCCTCACACCTCGCCGTGCGTTGTCCACGATGCGGTTGAGCATGTCGCTGCCGTTGCGGTCCATAACGGCAAAGTCGGTGTGGCTGTCGTCCATGCGGTCGGCTATCAGTTCGCGCGTTATCTGCCCTTTGTCCAAGTCGGATATTCCTGTCACCTCGGCATAGCGGAAACCATAGAAGGTGAACTCTGGAGCCCAGTCAATCGTTTCTCCGTTAGCCACATAGAATGCCGTGGCTCCGGCGTGGCGCAGGTTCTTTACATAGAGCGTGCTGTCGCCTTGCTCCAATAGTTCTGCGTGGCGTATGCGAATGGTGTCGCCTTTGGCCGATTGTGACAGCCGAAGTCGTATGCGGCCGGCGTTGTTGGTGCCGAAGTCTATGATGTGTCGTTGTCCAAATCTCCTTATGGTCACTGGTCTTTCCGTTTGATATACGCTTATGTTGGGCGCTGGTGAGCCTACAAGTTTTCCTCCGGGCGCTTTCATAACATCGACCTTGCCCCACCAGCTGTCGTCATATCCCGGCTTGTCCCATCCGTCTATGGTGATGTTGGAGTTGTATAGTTCTCCATCATACTCGTTGGCGTAGCGCACAGGCCCATTGGCTGTCACGCGCCATGTGCTGTCGGTGGCTATAGTTTCTTGTCGTCCGTCGGCATATTCTACTGTGATGTTTGCTCTTAGGCGCGGTAGGCCGTAGGTGGTGCGTACGTTTGTTTGGTAGTTTTGAGTCTGCGCAAAGTAGTGTCCTCCCTCAAGAATCGCTCCTATGGCGTTGTCGTTGGCCATGAGCGAAGTGATGTCATAGGTATCGTAGGCTATGGTCTTTGTGTAGTCGGTCGGCAGTGGCGTAAGCACGTCGTTGCCCACCCTTTGGCCGTTGATGTTCAGTGTGTAAAGTCCCACGCCTGATATGTGTATAGTGGCACGCTTGACTGCATCCTTCCTCACTGCAAACTCCTTGCGCAGGTAGCGTGCCGAGAGACGGCTGTGGTGTTCTACACAGTCCCATACCATCATGCTGTCCATGCCTATCCACTCGCCTTCCCAGTTTGCGTCATCCAGCAGGCCGGTAGTCCATGTGCCAATCTCGCTCCACTGGCTTTTCCCTTTGTTGGTGTCCACGAGCACTCGCCAAAAGTACTGCTTGTTCGGGCTCATGGCAATGGGCACATCTACCCACTGCGACTGGTTCGACTTCACGATACCGCTGTCCCACTCGTCGCCCTCCAGACTTTCCGCCTTACTGCGTGTTGAGGTTATTATCACGCGGTAGGTGCGTTGTGTCACATTGTTCTTGTCGCTCTCAATCTGCCAACCCAAACGTGGATGCTTTTCGTCCAGACCAAATGGCTTGGTGCGGTGTTCCACGGTGAGATGGGCCACGCTGACTTTGGCCTGCGCTGTGGCTGACCATAGCAGTCCTGCGGCCAAAAGCAGTGTAAGTCTCTTTGTTGTGTAAATCCTCATTGTGTAGTTTTTAGTTTATAGAACCCACCTTAATGTAGTTTGTATGGCTTGCCCCCACGCATCAGGAACATAATGGCAAGCCATGTGCAAAGTTACAAAAGTTTGCAGAACTCTTCGCTTCCAATGTGGATTTTTAGTAATCTTGAATTTATGTTGAAACCTTAGGGTCGTGCAACGGAGAGACAAAACGTAGTTGGAAAAAGTTGACAAACGATAAGGACTAAGCCGATGCCTCAAAAGGCCCTATATTAGGGCCAAAAAGAAATGCGCCTCTTTTCTGGTAGAAATGAGGCGCATTTCTCATAGAAAAGAGGCGCATTTCTACCAGAAAAGAGGCGCATTTCTAAAAGGGGTGTATAGACAGGGGCTGGAATACTGCCAAATATTTTTTACATTTGTTGCCGTAGAGGTGACCGTCTGTCGTCTTGACACAATCAACACCTATATATAATAATGTAAAAGCAATCGTTCTACGAAGGTGTCCCTCAATGTTTATGGCGTTTGATGTTACTATGGCGTAGGGCGGAAATGTAAGCAAACACGAAAAATATGCATGGGCAAATAAAAATAATTCCAGAAATTCTTGCGAGTTTCGCCGGAAGTGCTTACCTTTGCATCCGCTTTCCCGAAAACAGTAGGGTCAAGCGTTAGAGAAAGAGTTCTTTGAGGAAGTGAGATAACAGAGAAAGAAGCAGCGC
>CAVHDN010000165.1:0-5249 GCA_963634315.1 Flexilinea sp.
AGCTAGCACATGTCCTTGGAACAGGACATAATTCCGAATGATTCATTCATGAGGAACCGCTTCCACTCATAAAACCGATTTTTAGAACCTACCTATAAAAAAAAAGTGTGCCAAAGGTTCTCTTCAACAATAGAAAACACCTTTGACACACCTTGTGGACGCTCGTCACCAATCATACACTCACAAACGCAATGACTAGGAGTGCAGGTTGGCAACCGCCATTAGCTTGTCAGCCCATTACTCATAGTGAGTGTCCAGATAGGTTACATGGGTCACCAGGTACTCCTCGACACCATGCTTGCCATCGGCACCACCAATGCCACTCTTCTTCACTCCGGCATGGAAGCCTTGCATGGCCTCGAAATGCTCACGGTTGATGTAGGTCTCGCCAAACTCAAGGTTGCGCGTCACCTTGACTGCTGTGTCAATATCCTTGGTGAACACCGATGAAGCCAAACCGTACTCAACATCATTGGCCCATGCTATAACCTCGTCGATGTCGCTGAACTCCACTATCGGGAGCACTGGACCGAACGTCTCCTCATGCACGATGTCCATATCCTGAGTGCAATTGTCAAGCAGAGTGGCTGCATAGAAGTAGCCCTTGTCGCCCACGCGGTGACCACCGCAGAGCACCTTTGCCCCTTGCTCAATGGCTTTCTTCACTTTTGCCTCAACACTCTCAAGGGCACGCGCCTCAACAAGCGGTCCCATGTCAACGCTATGGTCGGCGCATGGGTCGCCCACCTTGACAGATTGGAACTTCTTTAGAAGTATCTGTGTAAACTTCTCCTTAATATCCTTGTGTACATAAAGGCGTTCGGCGTTATTGCATATTTGTCCGTTGTTGCCTATGCGGCTGTCAACAACCCACTGTGCCGAGGCCTCAAGGTCAGCATCGGGAAAGACAATGGCAGGAGCCTTGCCACCAAGCTCAAGCGACACCTTGGTTATGTTGGCCGAGGCAGCCTTCATAATGCTTGCACCAGCCCCCACACTTCCAGTCACACTCACGAGATCTATCTTTGGACTTCCGGCCATCTCGTTGCCAATAACAGAGCCACGTCCAGTCACTATGTTTATCACGCCAGCCGGCAGTCCTGCCTCGTCAACGACCTTTGCGAACTCTGTGCAGTTCTCAGGAGTGAGCTGCGATGGCTTTATAACGATCGTACAACCGGCTATGAGCGCAGCTCCAGCCTTGCGGGCGATGAGGAAGAATGGGAAGTTCCAAGGCAGAATGCCTGCCACCACACCGATTGGGCGTTTGGTGAGCATAATGGTCTCACCGCGCCGGTCACTTGGAATAATCTCTCCCTCTATATGGCGGGCAAATGTAGCCATGTAGTCGAAGTAGTCGGCGGTGACGTCCACCTCCACTGTTGCCCAGTTGAGCGTCTTGCCCTGCTCGCGCATGATGATGTCAATAAACTCCTCACGGCGCTTCCTGATGACAGTGGCTATCTTGTTGAGATAGGAAGCCCTTTCGACAGCAGGCGTGGCAGCCCATTTCTTCTGTGCGGCGCGTGCAGCGTCGAGAGCCTCGTTGACATCTTCCACGGTGCCTTCCGGCTGGCGACTTATCACTTCCTCGGTTGACGGGTTGAGCACGTCAATCCATTTGCCTGAACGGCCTGTGGTGAACCGACCGTTGATGTACATCTGCAATTCTTTCATATTTCTTTGTTTTAGGTAGGTGTGTAGTATAAATGTGCAGCAAATGTAAGGAATATAATTGTAAAGGCGATGGTCACGCCCCTCTTTTTGTGATATTTTAAATAAAAAACTGCACGTTTACTGTCCGCCGAGACGTGTGAAGTAAACGATGATGTCGTCCCATGTCTTCATACCCTCCGTACCTATTTGTATGAGCGTACCCATGAAGTCAGGACAGTCGTCACGGCTTATCATATAGTCGCCATAGAGCAGTTCGGGACTGTTGGTGTGTATTATGCGATTGAAAGCCGGTGCACTAAGGTATTCAACCACCCAAGCCTGTGTCCTTTCGGGAAGTGTAGGGTCGTTGGTAGGTGCGGGGGCCACAATACGCAAATCATAGCTCTCTAAGAGCATCTCATATGCCTTGTGCATTGACGGAGCCGGTTGGCCGTCGGCATTGGCCAGCGCGCTGGTAGCAATGTAAACAACCGGACGCTCACGCCCTTGCTGACGGTCGTCAATCTGACGTATGAGCGGCACAAGATAGTGCAGAGCCGTATGGTCGGTGAGCCTGTGGCCGCCGTGGAAGCGTATGGCGTTGGGGTAATGTGAAAGAAACAGGTCGAATGTGTGCACCACATCGTCCTCATCGCCGAAAAGGCCCCACACATGCTTGCGTTCCTCATCGTCAACGTGGGCGAAGCATTGCGCAGTAGTGTCGGCAAACTCCTTTACTAGAGCTTTGGTCACTATGAACTCCTGCACACCGTCGCTGCGTGGGTTCTGATAGGTCATTCGTCCGAGCATGTCTCGCTTGAGCATGGTGTCGCCCATCTGGAAAGCCGGATTCACAAGTATGCGGTCGAAGCCAGTGAGCGTTTCGGCCATCATCGCTCCAGCCGACGAACCGATTATGAGGTCTGGCTGCTGTTCGGCACACACCCTCCGCAAGAGTGCCAAAGCCTCAGCGGGGTGTAATGGTAGGTCGTGAGCTATGATTTCAGCCTGAGGCATGAGTGAGCGGAGCAGTTCCACAGTGCCCGACTGCGCCGACGAGGCGAAGCCATGCACGTATAATATATTCTTGTCCGCCATGAGTTGCGGATATTCCTTATGTTTCGGAGTGTCCATGGTGAGTGTTGTTTTAGTGTTGTTTCGACTGTTGTCTGTAGGCTTCCAACTCTGCCTTGATGAACGGTGCGGTATAGCCCTCCTTACATTCGGCCACCTCCTCTGGCGTGCCCGTGGCCAGCACACGCCCACCATTGCGCCCTCCGTCAGGTCCCATGTCTATGATGTGGTCGGCTTGACAAATCACGTCGAGGTTATGTTCTATCACTATGACGGTGTTGCCTCGGTCAACGAGTTTTTGAAGCACACCCATGAGAATGCGTATGTCCTCAAAATGCAGTCCGGTGGTAGGCTCGTCAAATATGTAAATGGTCTTACCCGTATCACGCTTGCCCAGTTCGGCGGCCAACTTCACCCGCTGGTTCTCTCCGCCCGACAGCGTTGTTGAGGGTTGTCCGAGGCGTATGTAGCCAAGTCCCACGTCTTGTATGGTCTTTATCTTACGGAGTATTTCCGGCACGTTGGCGAAGAACTCCACCGCCTGATTTATGGTCATGTCGAGCACATCGGCAATGCTCTTTCCCTTATACCTCACTTCGAGCGTCTCACGGTTGTAGCGTTTGCCGTGGCACACTTCACAAGGCACGAGTACGTCAGGCAGGAAGTTCATCTCTATGGTCTTGTAGCCGTTACCGCCACACGCCTCACACCGTCCGCCTTTCACGTTGAACGAGAAGCGCCCTGGCTTGTAGCCTCTAATCTTGGCTTCTGGCAGAGCCACAAACAATGAACGTATGTCGCTGAACACGCCCGTATAGGTGGCTGGATTGGAACGCGGCGTGCGGCCCAACGGGGTCTGGTCAACACACACCACCTTGTCGGCGAACTCGAGTCCCTCGATGCTGTCATAGGGAAGCGATTCCTTGAGTGAACGATAGAAATGGTGGCTGAGTATGGGCTGCAGCGTCTCGTTTATGAGCGTTGACTTGCCCGAACCGCTCACACCTGTGACCACGACAAGCTTGCCGAGCGGGAAACTCACGTCAACATTCTTCAGGTTGTTGCCGCGCGCCCCGTGCAACGTTATGCAGTGGCCGTTGCCATTGCGCCTTTCAGCAGGTGGCTCAATGCGTAGCTTGCCACTAAGATAGTGTGCCGTGAGTGTGTCGCGCCCCATCATCTCCGTGGGCGTGCCTTCAAACACCACTTCCCCACCCTTGCGTCCAGCCTTTGGACCTATATCCACGATATAGTCGGCAGAAAGCATCATGTCTTTGTCATGCTCCACCACAATAACCGTGTTGTCCAAGTCGCGCAGTTCCTTGAGCGAATTTATCAGCCGGTCATTGTCGCGCTGGTGAAGTCCTATGCTCGGTTCGTCAAGAATATAGAGCACATTTACGAGGCGCGAGCCTATCTGTGTGGCAAGCCTTATGCGCTGGCTCTCACCGCCTGACAGCGTTGCCGAGGCGCGGTTGAGCGAGAGGTAGTCGAGGCCCACGCCGAGCAGGAAGTCGGTGCGAGTGCGTATTTCCTTTATTATCTCCGTGGCTATGGCTTTCTGCTGTTTGTCAAGATGATCTTCCACACAGCCGAGCCATTGGCGCAACTCGGATATGTCCATCGAAGCCAGCTCGGCTATGTTCTTGTCCCAAACACGATAGGACAATGCCTCCCTGTTAAGTCTTTGTCCATGGCAGTCGGGACATTGGCGCACAGCTAAGAATTGGTCGGCCCATTTGCGTCCGCTTGCCGAGTTGTCGTCCTCAAGCACACTGCGCAGATACTTTATCACACCGTCAAACGAAACGAAATAGTCGCTCGAAGTGTGTATTATGTCCTTGTTTATACGCACCTTGTCGAGTGAGCCGTTGAGTATTTCGCTCATCGCCTCGTCGGGTATGTCGGCAGCTTTCGTGCTTATGTCGCAGTCATACTTGCGCAGAATGGCGTCTATCTGCCAAAAGATGAGTTGGTTCTTGTATTTTCCTAAAGGTACTATCGCCCCGTCTTTTATGCTTAGACTACGGTCGGGCATGACCTTTTCCAGGTCTATCTCGTTGATGTAGCCCAAGCCCTTGCACCTCTGGCAAGCCCCTTGTGGGGAGTTGAACGAGAAATTGTGGGGCGCTGGGTCTCTGTAAGATATGCCTGTAGTGGGACACATCAGGCGTTTGGAGAAGTGCTTCACCTCGCCTGCCTCCACATCAAACACCATTAACAAGCCATCGCCTTGCCTCATGGCCACATCCACACTCTTTCTTAGACGTTCATCATCCTTGGGCTTCACCGCAAGCTTGTCTATCACTACCTCAATATCGTGGTTCTTGTAGCGGTCAACCTTCATGCCGCGAGTAATCTCCATGACCACTCCGTCAACCCTCACGTAAAGGTAGCCCTTGCGCCTCATGCTCTCAAACAACTCTCGGTAATGGCCCTTGCGACTGCGCACAAACGGAGCGAGAAGCATGATTTTCCTGCCGGCATAGTCATGCATTATCATGTCGAGCACCTTTTCC